>CAMYNQ010000084.1 GCA_947259785.1 uncultured Chromatiaceae bacterium
TCAGGTGCTCGTCTTCAGCTTGGCTGATATGGCCGGCATTCTCAACTTCTGTCGCGGTTAATATGCGGGGGCGGGTCAGGAACTGCGAGATGGCATTGGTTGGGATGCTGCCGATAGCACTTTCGAGACGGTTAGTGCGGGCCGTGGGTGAAAGTTTGATGGTTGGTCGGCCGCGAGTTAGTTCCAATACTGGCTTGCCATCACGATAGACCAGGCTGATAACGTCGCCTGGGTAGATCAGATGCGGGTTTTTGATTTCGGGGTTGATGTTCCATATTTCCGGCCAGCGCCATGGGTCGCGCAGAAATGTCGCGGAGATGTCCCACAGGGTGTCACCTTTCACTACCACGTGGCGCTGCGGGTGATTTGGGTTGAGCTCCAAGGTGTCGGCAAACAGACTGGTGCTCATGCAGCAGCTGGCTACAATGGCTAACAGTGCTTTCCTGATTGACATAAGGTTATCCTTAAAATTATTTGGTTTTGCGTCGAGTGTAATCAAAATCGTGGTATCGCAGCAACAAAGCTTAGCAAAGATCGTGTTGTTTACGCTGTTATCATTCCAGTTCAGCAGTATAATCGGCACTTTACGTAAATAATTAATGTTTTGTTATGTCAATCAGACCCATATTACATTTTCCTGATGAACGTTTGAGGACGCATTGTCGGCCTGTGACTAAAGTGGATGACAAGGTCCGCAAGCTTATCGATGATATGTTCGAAACCATGTACGAGGCGCCAGGCATTGGTCTGGCTGCCCCCCAGGTGGGGATTTATGAACGCCTGATGGTGATTGATGTTTCGGAAGACAAAAGTGCGCCGCAAGTATTTATCAATCCTGAACTATTGGAAACGCGTGGCACGGAGATGATGGAAGAGGGTTGCCTGTCGGTGCCGGGCATCTATGAGGATGTTGAGCGGGCTGAGTGGATTCGTGTCCGCGCCCTGGATAGGAATGGCGACAGCTTTGAAAAAGAGGTCGATGGTTTGGAGGCCGTTTGCATTCAGCATGAGATCGATCATCTTGAAGGCAAGCTATTTGTCGATTATCTCTCTGGTCTGAAGCGTCAGCGTATTCGCAAGAAGCTGGAAAAACAGCGTCGCCAAACCCTTTAAGCCATTGTTGCTCATTTCGGAATCCCCATGTCTAAACCGTTAAAAGTAATCTTTGCCGGCACGCCTGATTTTGCTGCCGAGGCGCTCAGGGCGCTGTTGCAGTCGCAGCACCAGGTGATAGCGGTTTATACACAACCTGATCGCCCAGCGGGTCGGGGGCGTAAATTGACGCCTAGCCCGGTCAAACAACTGGCGCTGGAACATGGCATTGATGTTTATCAACCAGTTAGTTTGAAAGACGCCGAGGCACAGCAGCAGCTTGTTGCCATTGATGCCGACGTGATGGTGGTGGTGGCCTATGGCTTGTTGCTGCCAGTGCCGGTGTTGCAGGCGCCGCGGTTAGGTTGCATCAATATTCATGCTTCATTGTTGCCGCGCTGGCGAGGTGCTGCGCCAATTCAGCGGGCCATCCTGGCGGGTGATGCCGAGACCGGTGTCACCATCATGCAGATGGACGAGGGCCTGGACACGGGCGACATGTTGCTCAAACGTGTTTGTCCGATTAATCGGGATGATACCGCCCAGGTTTTGCATGATCGCCTGGCCGACATCGGTGCCGCCGCCGCCATTGAAGTGCTGGATCAGCTGAGTGACGGTTTGGCTCAGCCGGAACCACAGGATGACGGTCTGGCCAATTATGCCGCTAAACTTTCCAAAGCAGAGGCCCTGATCGACTGGCAACGTTCCGCTATTGAGATTGAGCGCTTGGTGCATGGTTTTAATCCGTGGCCGGTGGCGCAAACTGAATTTGCCGATCAGATGCTGCGTATCTGGCTGGCCACGGCGGTGGATGGTGCAACCACTGATCAACCGCCTGGCAGCATAATCAAGGCCGATAAAGCGGGGATTGATGTTGCCAGCGGTGCCGGTGTGCTGCGGATTCAGATGGCGCAGTTGCCGGGCGGTAAGGCGATGGCGGCGGCCGACCTGTTCAATTCACGTAAGGAACTGAAACAACCGGGCTTGCGCTTGGGTTCGGTTGCTGCGATCTAATCTAAAGATACTTTATATACAATGGATGCTCGTGTTGCTGCTGCCAAGGCGCTTGATGAAGTTATCCGTCAAGGTCGTTCTTTAACCAATGTCTTGCCGCAATGGCAGGACAAAGTGGCGGATAGGGATCGGGCTTTGTTGCAGGAGCTCTGTTTCGGCGTGACGCGCTGGTTTGGCCGCCTGGATGCGATTGCCTCGCAAATGTTGCACAAATCCCTCAAGGCCAAAGATACTGATGTTCGCTGCCTGATATTTGTTGGTCTGTACCAAATGCTTTATCTGCGTGTGCCTGATCATGCTGCTGTGTCGGAAACAGTGTCTGCGACTAAAGCGCTGAAAAAACCCTGGGCGCGTGGTCTGGTGAATGCTGTTTTGCGTGGTGCCCAGCGCATGGATGAAGTTGAACTTGCTGAGCTGGATGCCGATCCGCTAGTGAAATATGCCCACCCAGATTGGCTGCTTGCTAAGTTGTGTGCCGCTTATCCTGATGATTGGCAGGCCGTGCTGGATGCCAATAACCAACGGCCGCCGATGTATTTGCGTGTAAATACCCGGCAGCAGCAGCGGTCTGAGTATCTGGCTCAGCTCGAAGCAGCTGGTTGTCAGGCCAGTGAGCTGCCTTATTCAGAAGAAGGGTTGATGCTGGCCGCCGCCGTAGACGTTGAGGGGTTGCCGGGTTTTGTCGATGGCCAGTTTTCGGTGCAGGATGCCTCGGCGCAGTTGGCGGCTGGTTTGCTGGATGCCCAGCCGGGTGAGCGTATTCTTGATGCCTGTGCCGCCCCCGGCGGCAAAACTGCCCACGTGCTGGAGCGGCAACCGCAGCTGGCCGAGCTGGTGGCGCTGGATCATGATGCTGGGCGGCTTGAGCGGGTTGGACAAAATTTAAAACGATTGCAGTTGTCTGCGACAGTGGTGTGCGCCGACGCCAGTCAACCAGATCAATGGTGGGATGGTCAGCTGTTTGATCGTATTATGCTTGACGCGCCTTGTTCGGCGACGGGTGTCATTCGTCGTCATCCCGACATAAAATTGTTGCGTCGGGCCTCGGATATTGAGCAACTTGTTACCCTGCAGGGACAAATTCTGCGTGCCCTGTGGCCCTTGTTAAAGCCAGGCGGTATGCTGTTGTACGTGACGTGTTCGGTGTTGCCGCAGGAAAATGTGTTTCAGTTGCAGCGTTTTTGTGCTGAGCAGGCTGATGTCGAACACCTGCCAATCGAAGCAGAATGGGGCCAGGGGCAAGTGTTCGGGCGCCAGATTTTGCCAGGGCAAGAAGGGATGGACGGTTTTTATTATGCATCTCTGCGAAAAAGGGAAATAACAGGGTAGTTATTGGATGGGGTGCTTGCGCATAATCGGGCGCTGCTTGGCGGCGATGCTGTGTTTTGCCGTATCACAGACGTGGGCAGATGAGCCGGCAGCGCCTGGGCTAGAAACGGAGCCTGGTTTTGCTGTGCTTACGGCTGAGTCGCAGTTGGTTGATGGCGTTGTGCGCCTGGATGTTTTGTTTGAGTTGAGGTTTAGTGAGCAGCTGGTTGAAGCATTGCAAAATGGCGTCTCGCTCAATCTGCTGATCGACATAGATATCCTTAAAGAGCGCCGTTATCTCTGGTCGAAATCGGTGGCGAGGCTTGAGCAGCGCTATCAGATTTCCTATCAACCGCTGACCAACACCTATGTGCTGGTCAATCTTAATAGTGATCTTGAATTTCAATTCCCCACGCTTGAGTCACTGTTAGCGGTGATTGCCATGCTGCATGATTTTCCTCTGCTGGATTACAGTCTGCTTGAGGCAGAAGCCAGTTATCGTGGTGACATTCGTATTGCGGTTGATCGTGATAGTTTCCCAGTGCCCCTGCGTTTGATGTCTTATGTCAGCGGTGATTGGCACCTTGTGAGTGATTGGTATTCATGGCCGTTGCTGCCATAAGACGGTTTTTTTCTGGTCAGGCGCCAATCTTTTTGTTGATTGGCTTGCTGCTTGGTTCGTTGTATTTGATGAGCAGTGCGACGCAGAATTCAGATCAGTTTGATCGCTTTTACATCCCCTTGTTGGTTGTCAATATGCTGGAGTTATTGATTCTAGCGGGTTTGATTGTTGGCAATGTTGGCCGACTGATTAGGCAGTATCGTAATCATGCCACCGGCTCGCGACTGACCGTGCGTTTGGTGGTGTTGTTTGTGGTCTTGTCGGTAGGGCCGGTATCGGTGTTGTACTACTTCTCACTGGGTTTTGTCCGTCACGGTATCGACAGCTGGTTTGATGTCAGGGTCGATAAGGCCTTGAATGATGCGCTTAATTTGAGTCGTACAGCGCTTGATTGGCGCATGCGCGACATGATGCGTCAGGCGGAGTATGTTGCTGAAACGGTGAGTGATGTGCCGCCGGAGGCGTTGGTCTTGTCGCTAAATGATATGCGTCACCAGATTGGTGCGTTTGAGGTGGCCCTGCTGACGGTCAATGGCCGGGTGATCAGCTTTAGTAGTGATGATGCCACCAAGTTGGTGCCGGTGCCGGTCGACAGGATTATTTTGTCTCAAGTAGAAACGGGGCTGGCATATGTTGGCCTAGATCCGGCAGAGGGCAGCCTTTATGCCCGTCTGGTGGTGAATGTGCCTGCCAGTGCATTTTTCCCTGAGCCGAGGGTGTTGCAGGCCTTGTACCCGGTGCCTGCCGGTATTAATGACCTGGTGGACAGTGTCCAGGCAGCCTATGCCCAGCATGAGCGATTATCGTTTTTGAGTGGGCCGTTAAAATTCAGTTTTACCCTGACGCTTTCAATTATTTTATTGCTGAGTATTTTTACTGCGGTTTGGGCTGCCTTCTTTTTGGCTCGCCGCCTGGTGGCGCCGATCAGGGTGCTGGCCATCGGTACCCGTGCTGTTGCCAAAGGCGATTATCATCGCCGCCTGCCGTTAACAGCGACACCAAACGATGAGCTGGGTTTTCTGATCAAGTCGTTTAATACCATGATGGGGCGGATTGCCCGAGCTCAGGAAGAAACCCGTGTTAGCCAGCAGGGCTTGGAAAATCAAAAGCTCTATCTTGAAACGGTGTTAGGGCATCTCTCTTCGGGAGTTATGAGCTTTAATCAGGATGGTGTTTTGCGCACTGCCAATCATGCCGCTGAACAGATTCTTGGCAGTGACATGCGGCCATGTGTAGGACTAGGGTTGGAGCAATTGGTAGAGCGTTATTCTCATATGGAAGCATTTGTAGTCATGCTTAATGCCCATATTGATAATCAAACTGAAAGTTGGCAAGAGCAGGCCACTCTGTTTGGCGCTGAGGGGCGGCAGTTGTTGATGTGTCGTGGCGCGCCCTTGCCTGAGCCTGACTCAGGTCACGTGGTGGTGTTTGATGATGTGACGGCTTTGTTGCAGGCGCAGCGTGATGCTGCCTGGGGTGAAGTGGCGCGACGCTTAGCGCATGAAATCAAAAACCCGTTAACGCCGATTCAGCTCTCTGCCGAACGCCTACGGCATAAATATCTACCGATGATGGCTGAGGCCGACAGTAAACTGCTGAATCGCTCAACCCATACCATCATCCAGCAGGTTGAGACTATGAAAGATATGGTTAAGGCCTTTTCCGATTATGCTCGTACGCCAACCTTGCGATTGCAGTCGCTGGATTTTAATGCCCTGGTCAGTGAAGTGCTGGAGCTGTATCACCATGAGAATCATGCGCTGCGCTTTGAAATTATGCTAGATCGTCATGTTGGTCTGGTTGACGCGGATAGTGGCCGCTTGCGCCAGCTACTGCATAATCTGGTGAAGAACGCCATTGAAGCATCGCAGGATAACGATGATAGTCTGGTCAGGGTTGAAAGCCGTTTGGTGGAATCATCCGCCATGCATGCGGTTGAGTTGTTGGTCGAAGATAATGGGGTTGGTATTTCCGATGATATGATGGTTGAACTTTTTGAACCTTACATCAGTTCAAAGGCCAAGGGCAGTGGCTTGGGTTTGGCAATTGTGAAAAAGATCGTCGAAGAACACAATGGTGTGATCTGGGCAGAAAGTCTTGAGACAGGTGGTGCCCGGTTTACGATTCGTTTACCGTTGAAGGCGGCGCCGAAAGGCGATAAACAGAATGATGATGGGGTAACTGCATGAGCGCTGCTCATATACTGGTGGTGGATGATGAGACCGATATCCGCGAGCTGGTAAAAGAGATACTTGAAGACGAGCAGTACATCGTTAGCGTTGCTGCCAATGGTGCTGAGGCGCGACAAGCGCTGATTGAGCGCCGCCCTGACTTGATTCTGCTGGATGTCTGGATGCCGGATATCGACGGCATCAGTCTGCTGAAAGAGTGGCATGAAAGCGATGAAAAAGCGCCGCCTGTAGTGGTGATGTCCGGTCATGGCACGGTTGAGACAGCGGTTGAGGCAACCCGGCTGGGTGCCTATGACTTTCTTGAAAAACCGTTGTCCATGGCAAAGCTATTGCTGACCATTCGACACGCACTGGATGACTACAGTCTACGGCGTGAGAATCGGGGCCTGCGTCGACAGGTTCAGCCCTTGGCTCGACCGCTGGGTAAGAGCGAGGTGATGACAACTTTGCGTGGCCAGGCAGAGAAAGTTGCCCTTACTGATGCCTGGGTGTTGCTATTGGGTGAGCCAGGCGTAGGCAAGCGCTTGATCGCACGTTTAATCCATAACCTGAGCAGTCGCAGGAATGGTGAGTTGGTTGAGGTGGGTGTTGCCACCATCGTGCCCGCCAATGCGGTAATGGAGTTATTTGGTGAAGAGTCGGATGACAAGGTTCGCTATGGTCTGCTGGAGCAAGCGAATGGCGGTAGCTTGTTTTTGAACGAGATTGCCGACATGGATATCGACTTGCAAGCGCGTCTGGCGAGTGCTCTGCAAGGGCAGTCGTTTGTGCGTGTGGGTGGCTCAAGTGTGGTCAATATCGACATCCGCGTGATTGCTTCGAGTCATAAAGATCTGCACGAAGAGATGCGCTTGGGGCGTTTTCGCGAAGATCTGTTTTATCTGCTCAATGTGGTTCCAGTTGCAGTGCCATCCTTGCGACAGCATCGTGAAGACATTACTGATCTGCTGTCTTATTACGTCGATTTTTTTGTCGATTCCGATGCCCTGCCATATCGTTCTTTTTCGGTGGCAGCGCAGAATCGCTTGAGAAATCATGCTTGGCCTGGCAATGTCCGCGAACTTAAAAGCATTGTTCATCGGTTGTTGATTTTGGGTTCTGGCGAAACCATCGAGGTTGATGAGGTTGATGCTGTACTGGGTACTCATCCCCCCGCGGTGCAACAGGGTCCCGGAATTGATTTTGACCTGCCTCTGAGGCAGGCGCGAGAGCAGTTTGAGAAAACCTATATCGAACATCAGCTGCGGATAACCGCGGGCAATGTTTCGCAGGTGGCAAAACTGGCTGGGATTGAGCGGACTCATTTGTATCGCAAAATAAAGGCGCTGGGGATTAATCCAAAAGAGGGGGGGCAGTGAAAAGGATGTTTTCCATCAGCTGCGACACTGCGGTTACACAATTATGAAAATAATCATTCTTGGCGCTGGCCAGGTAGGCTCATCTGTTGCCGCCAACCTGGCCAGTGAAGCCAATGATATTACCGTGGTGGATGTGGATAGAAAGCTGTTGCTTGATCTGCAGGATCGACTTGATATCCGTACTGTCTACGGTCAGGCCTCTTACCCTGATGTGTTATTACGGGCCGGTGCCGAAGATGCCGACATGATACTGGCGGTCACCAATAGCGATGAAACCAATATGATTGCCTGCCAAGTGGCTCACAGCCTGTTTCGCACCCCGACTAAGGTAGCGAGAATTCGTTCGCGCGAGTATCTGGGCTTTAAAAAACTGTTTGGTAATGAGGCTATACCGGTCGATGTCATGATCAGTCCCGAGCAGGTGATTATTGACTATGTACAAAAGCTGATCGCACATCCGGGTACCTTGCAGGTGCTTGATTTTGCCGATGGCCTGGTGCAGTTGGTGGCGGTTAAGGCCTATTATGGTGGCCCGCTGGTGGGGCAGGAGCTGCGCCTGCTTAGAGATCATATGCCCAATGTCGAAACCCGGGTGGCAGCAATTTTTCGTAAGGGTACACCAATCATCCCCGAGGGCGACACGGTGATCGAGGCTGATGATGAGGTCTTTTTTATTGCTGCACGTAACGATATTCGCACCGTCATGGGTGAGTTGCGTCGTATCGATAGACCGAACAAGCGCGTCATCATTGCCGGTGGCGGCAATATTGGTAAAGGTCTAGCGCAGGCCTTGGAGAATGACTACAACGTCAAGTTAATTGATCACAATCCGAATCGCTCAAAGCAAATATCGGAAGAGCTGGATAAGACCATTGTGCTGCAGGCTGATGCCGCCGATGAAGAGTTATTGCTGGAAGAAAACATCACCAGCACCGATGTCTTTTGCGCCGTGACCAATGATGATGAAGCCAACATACTTTCCTGCATGCTGGCCAAACGACTCGGTGCACGTAAAGTGTTGGCACTGATCAATCGCGCTTCTTATGTTGATCTGGTGGAAAGTGGCGATATTGATATTGCCGTGTCACCGCATCAGGCCATGATCGGCAGCCTGCTGGCCCATGTTCGGCGGGGTGATGTGGCAGCGGTGCATTCCCTGCGTCGTGGTGCTGCTGAGGCGATCGAGGCTGTTGCTCATGGTGACTCGAATTCTTCCAAGGTGGTGGGGCGTAGTGTCGAGGAGATTAAGCTGCCCCCAGGTGCCAATATCGGCGCGGTTGTTCGCGGCAGCCAAGTTATCATCGCTCATCACGATACGGTGATTGAAGCCGAGGATCACGTCATTCTGTTTTTGATCGACAAACGCCGTGTTGGAGAAGTTGAAAAACTCTTCCAGGTCGGCGTGACCTTTCTGTAGCGCCAGAGTAAATATCAGAGATTAAGATGCAGTTATTCGTTATACAGCGCATTCTCGGTCTGTTGCTGATGTTGTTTAGCTTTACTATGTTGCCGCCGGTGCTGGTGTCGTGGATCTATTCTGAAAACACCATGATGCCGTTTATTTCAGCCTTTCTGGTGACTTTTATTACGGGTTTGGTGTGTTGGTTGCCGGTCAGAAAGCATCGCTCCGATCTGCGTATTCGTGATGGTTTTGTGGTGGTAGTGATGTTCTGGACGGTGTTGGCCTTGTTTGGTGCCTTGCCGTTTTTGTTATCGGCGCAGCCGAGTATTTCGATAACAGATTCGATCTTTGAGTCTATGTCCGGCCTGACTACCACCGGGGCCACGGTGATTTCTGGGTTAGACGACCTGCCTCGTTCCATCCTCTATTATCGCCAACAGCTGCAGTGGTTGGGCGGGATGGGGATTATCGTTTTGGCGGTGGCTGTTTTACCGATGCTGGGTATCGGGGGAATGCAGTTGTATCGTGCTGAAACGCCAGGGCCGATGAAAGACAACAAACTAACACCACGAATTACCGAGACCGCCAAGGCGCTTTGGTATATTTATTTGACCCTGACAATTACCTGTGGTCTGGCTTATTGGGCGGCGGGAATGACGGGGTTTGATGCCCTTGCGCATGCCTTCTCTACGGTGGCGATTGGTGGTTTTTCCACCCATGATTTGAGTATGGGGCACTTCAATGATCAGCCGCTAATTGAGGTGGTGGCGATCATTTTCATGTTTTTGTCAGGGGTTAATTTTGCTCTGCATTTCTTGGCCTGGCGTTCACGTAGCTCAAAATATTATTTCCTTGATACTGAGTTTAAGGTGTATGCGATTATCTTGTTGGCGGCTTCGTTGATAACCTCTGCCTATCTTTATTGGACGACAACCTTTGACACGGTCGGTGAAGCGATTATTCGCGGCGTGTTTCAGACGATTTCTATCGGCACCACCGCCGGCTTTACCGTCGCGGAATATCATGCTTGGCCAGGGTTTCTGCCCATCATGTTGCTGATGATGAGCTTTATCGGCGGTTGTGCCGGCTCTACTGGTGGCGGCATGAAAGTGATTCGGGTGGTGATGTTGATGAAGCAGGGGGCGCGCGAGATCCTGCGATTGGTGCATCCGAGCGCCCAGATCCCGGTTAAGGTTGGTAGCAAGGCCCTGTCTGATCGTGTCATTGAAGCGGTGTGGGGGTTCTTTTCACTCTACGTGGTTTGTTTCTGTGTCATGTCTCTGATTATGGTGGCAACAGGTTTGGATTTTGTTACTGCCTTCTCTGCTATTGCCGCCTGCATGAATAACCTGGGCCCGGGCCTGGGGGATGTCGGCTCGAATTACACCAGTGTCAACGATGTCGGCAAGTGGGTGCTGTGTTTTGCCATGTTGCTTGGCCGCTTGGAAATTTTCACCCTGCTGGTGTTGCTAACGCCAGCCTTTTGGCGCAAATAAGAGTAATTGAATGATGAGTAATCCAACCCGAGAAAAGTGGGACAAAATCTATAGCAAAGACCGCGAGCAGATGGCCTCTGCGACGGCGGTGGTGCGAGAGAATCTACATCTTTTACCTGAATCGGGTGTTGGTTTGGAGTTGGCCTGCGGCCTGGCGGCGAACAGCTTTGCCCTGGCAGGGCAAGGTTTGAAGATGGATGCCTGGGATATTTCGCCGGTAGCGGTAGAGCAAGTCAATCAACGTGCTGTGGCTGAAGCTGTAAATGTAACGGCAGTCGCTCGCGATGTGGTCGAACAGCCGCCTGAGCAGGGCCGTTACGATTTGGTCGTGGTCAGTCATTTTCTGGATCGCAGCATTATTACCTCTATCATTGATTGTCTCAAGCCTGGTGGCTTGGTGTTTTATCAGACCTTTAGTCAGACACGCGTTAGCGAGGGCGGGCCGAGCAATATGGACTTTCGCCTGGCAGATAACGAATTGCTGAGCCTATTTGCGGGCCTTAAGGTGTTGCTCTATCGTGAAGAGGGTTTGCAAGGCGATACCCGTAAGGGTTTCAGAAATGAGGCAATGCTGATTGCACAAAAGTAGGTTTAGGGCACCTCTAAAAATCCACTGCTTGATTGAGTTTTTAGAGATGGCCTTTAGTTAATTTGCTTCTGCATAGAGCTGTCTGAGGCTGCCGCTAAAATCATACCTTCCAGCAAGCAACGCAGCTGAGCTTGTTAGCGTTTATTGGCATATTCTTCAATCGCCCGATTTAGACCGTCGGTGATAAAGGCCAGGCATTGATAGTCAATCTTTTCCGCGGTGTCCCGGCCGGAGTTATAAAACGGATATCGATATTGGGCTGTGTCTGAGATCATAAAGGCGTGATAGCCGTTGAGCCAGAAGGGGCTGCTGTCGCTCCATTTCACCCAGGGTAGAAAATTCTGCGCCACCATTTTTTCAAAACGAAAGCGTGAATGCTTTTTAAAACATTTTGCAAACTTGCTCATGGTGCCCATTGAGGCAAGATTGGAGGCCATGGCCAGAAAGTTGCCTCGGCTGGGGTAGAGTGAACCTATGAGTGCCGGATAGAGTTGGCTGTTGTTGGCATTGTTATAGTAACCCAGCGATTCGAGAATGATGGCGCTGCGTATTTTGTCGTTGTTTTGGCTGGCCCGGTGGGCGTAGATCCAGCTGCCTGATTTTTCGGTGCCGTAGAAGGGCGGGGTTTCATTGGCCAGGGCAACGAAGCGGATACTGCAGCTGGGCTGGCTGTGGCTGAAGAAGCGGGCAATCTCTAACATAGCGGCGATGCCGCTGGCGTTGCCGTTGGCGCCGGGGCAGTCTTTGGCGCTGTCATAGTGTGCGCAGACTAGGATGATGTCATCAGGCTTGTCTGTGCCTTTCTTGGTTATTTCCAGGTTTTCGCATTTTACGCCATTGGTGGTGAACGGCTGCCGCTTAACTGCGTAGCCCATCATAGCCCACTGCTGGCTGATATAATTGGCGGCGTTATGTAGCGCTTGGTGTTTGCCTACGTGGCGTTCACCAATGTCGTCGGCAATGATTTTAATGTGCTGTTTCAGGTTGTTGGTACAATCAGTCACTGAACAATAGCCCCCATGGCCCAATCAATATTACAGGTGGGTCTAAGTATATAGTCTTCCAGAGTCTGTGTTGTGAATCCTAGCTCAAAATTTTTATCTGCCGCGATTGATGAATGTCTGCTTGCCGACAGGCACCGGCTGCGCATGCGATTGCGGCGGCTTAAAGGCAAGCCTCTGGATGCGATTGCAGCGGAGATCGAGGTCTCGCGTCAGAAGTTAGCGCAGCGTCGTTGCAATTTGCCCAGGCCGACATACCCAGAAGAGCTGCCGGTGAGTGAGCGGCGTGCGGAAATACTCACAGCGATTCAGGAAAATCAGGTAGTGATTGTTGCCGGTGAGACCGGCTCGGGCAAGACCACCCAGTTGCCCAAGATCTGTCTTGATGCCGGCCGTGGCGTCGCGGGCCTGATCGGTCATACCCAGCCACGACGAATTGCCGCCCGCAGTGTGGCGGTGCGGATCGCCTCGGAGTTGCAGAGCGAGTTGGGCCATGCGGTGGGATACAAGGTGCGCTTTTCCGATCACACCCGGCCAGAGAGCTATATCAAACTGATGACTGATGGCATCCTGCTGGCCGAGAGTCAGGCAGACAGGTTTTTGAATCAGTACGACACCCTGATCATTGATGAGGCCCATGAGCGCAGTCTCAATATTGATTTTCTGCTGGGTTATCTGAAGCAACTGTTGCCGAAGCGGCCGGATCTGAAATTGATCATCACCTCGGCCACCATCGACACTGAACGTTTTTCGCAACACTTTGCTGGCGCGCCGATTATCGAGGTGTCAGGGCGCACCTACCCGGTTGAAATACGCTACCGGCCGCTACAGGCGGAGGACGAAGATGAACAGGATCGCGACATTCAGCAGGCCATTTGCGATGCGGCAGATGAGTTGGCGCGGTTTGGCCAGGGCGATGTGCTGATCTTTCTGCCCGGTGAACGTGAGATTCGTGAGACTGCCGAGACCCTGCGCAAGCATCATCCGCCCCATACTGAAATCCTACCCTTGTATGCGCGCTTGAGCGCCAGTGATCAAAACACAATTTTTCAGTCACACAAGGGCCGCAGGATTGTGTTGTCGACCAATGTCGCTGAGACTTCGCTGACCGTGCCCGGCATTCGCTATGTCATCGATCCTGGTTTGGTGCGGTTGAGTCGTTACAGTCATCGCACTAAGGTGCAACGTCTGCCGATCGAAAAGATCTCCCAGGCCTCGGCCAACCAACGTGCCGGCCGTTGTGGTCGTGTTGGGCCGGGTGTCTGTATTCGGCTTTATTCTGAAACAGAATTTCAGGCCCGGCCCGAGTTTACTGATCCGGAGATCAAACGCAGCAACCTAGCGTCGGTCATCTTGCAGATGAAGTCATTGCGTCTGGGCGATATCGAAGACTTCCCTTTTGTTGAGGTGCCGGAAAA
>CAMYNQ010000085.1 GCA_947259785.1 uncultured Chromatiaceae bacterium
CCACCATGATCACGTCCGGATCATGGCGCAGAAATGAACGCAAGGCATCGACAAAACCGACCTTGCCATTGACATGCACCTGAGAGATGCCCGGCATCACATACTCCACCGGGTCTTCGGCGGTCATGACATTGATGTCGGCCGTGGCGATCTCCTGCAGCGCCGAATACAGCGTGGTGGATTTGCCACTGCCTGTCGGCCCCGTGATCAGCACCATACCGTGAGGCCGGCGAATGGTCTTGCGAAACTGCGTCAGGCTGGCGGCCGAGAAACCGATCTGTTCCAGTGACAGCGCCTGTGAATCCGCACCGAGAAGGCGCAAGGTGGCGCGCTCACCAAAACGGGTCGGCAAAGTGGCCGCGCGCACATCAAACTCGGCGCCGGTCTCGTCAATATGATGGCTCAGGTTGCCATCCTGGGGCTGACGCTGTTCGGCAATGTCCATGCCCGCCAATACCTTCATGCGGCTCATCAGCCCCTGGCCGTCGGCGATGGAGAGCTGCTCCGGGTAGTGTTGCAGGCGGCCGTCGATACGCAGGCGAATCTGGAAACTCTCTTTCTGCGGTTCCATGTGGATATCCGAGGCACGGCTGAGATAGGCCTCATCAAACAGCTCGTTCAACATCATCACTGGATCAAAATCCGTTGCTACATTCAAAGCACTTTGCTCATCGGGGCTGACGGTGCTGGACTGCCGCAGCGTACGCTGCAAGAGTTGCGGCAGCGCCAGTTGAATGATCAGCGGTTTGCCCAGCAAACGCCTGGCCTGCTCGATGCCCGCCTGGTCTTGCGGGTCTGCCACGGCCAGTGGCACCTGCGACTCATCATCACTCTGCAATGGCAGGATCAGGCGCCGTTCAGACAGGCTGCGTGGCAGCTTGCGCAACAGTTTGGCATCGACGCACAAGGGGCCATCGACAAAGGCCACATCATGCAGCTCGGCATAGGCACGATAAAAGGCCGACTGCGGCAGGCGTAGTGAGAAGCTGAGCAGGCGCAACAGCTCCCTGCGTTCACGCCGCGCTCGGGTTTGCAGCGGCACCACCTGCTCGGCGTTGATCAAACCCTGCTCGATGGCGGCGTTGATGAGCACGGTATCGCGCAACATCACTGACTCGCCCCCAAACGTTGCCGGGATTCGTTTTGCAGCAATCTCAACAGGTCTTCAAACTCGCCGACGCGCGGCGTGTGCCGCACTGCCTGCTCTTTAGTAATCAAACGTTCCTTGACCCGCAGCGCCAGGGCATACTCCAGGGTCTGATTGCCATCGGCGCGGCCGGTCTCCATCAACGAACGAATCTGTTCAGGCTTGTGATTGCGAATCAGGCTGGCCACGGCATTGTTGACCATCAGGATCTCGTTCACCGGGATGCGGCCATGCTCGGAACGCATCAGCCTTTGAGTGACCACGGTACGCAACACCATCGACAACTGTTTGCGTATTCCATCCTGCTCGTTGCCGGGAAAAGCCCCCACCAGGCGATCAATCACACCCACGGCATCGTTGGTGTGCAGGGTGGAAAAAACCAGATGACCGGTCTCGGCCGCCATCAGCGCTGCACGCATGGTGTCGGTGTCGCGCATCTCGCCTAATAAAATCACGTCCGGGTCTTCACGCATGGCATCCTTGATCGCCTGGGCAAAGCTCGGCACATCCTCGCCCACCTCGCGCTGGTGCACCGTGCCCTTGCGATTGACATGCACATACTCGACCGGGTCTTCGATGGTGAGGATGTGGCAGGGGCGATGGCTGTTGATCTCATTGATCAGACTCGCCAGGGTGGTAGACTTGCCGCTGCCGGTCGCACCGGTGATCAGCACCAGGCCATCGTGAAACTCGGCCAGGCGATGCAACTGCGACGGCAGGCGCAACTCCTCCAGTGAATGAAACTCACCATCGAGGTGCCGAGCAACGATGGCGATACCGCCGCGCTCTCGATAGATATTGATACGGAAGCGTGCTTCGCCACAGCTGTAGGTCAGATCGGCACTGCCCTGCGCCTCAAAACGCTGGTGCCGCTTTTCGCTCAACAACACAGCGGCGAAACGATTCAGCTGTGCATCATCAAGCTCGGCCTGAGACTCATCGGCCAGCAGCTCGCCATTAATTCGATAGCCGGGGTAACAGCGTGCCGACAGGTGCAGGTCAGACGCCCCTTTCGTGGCTGCCAGGCTGAGTAGATGCTCCAACTCGTGGCGGTCTGATGGCTGAGAAATATCGGTCATGATTAAAACGCCAGGGTGAGTGTGGCAAGCAAAGGGGCGCGGCTGCCGGGATCGCTATCACGCTCCAGATTCAAACGGGTAATCACCACCGCATGGGGCAGGCTTTTGAGCTGCTCGACAAACTGGTGCAAGGTATAAAAATCGCCCTGTAGACTGATATCAAACAGTTGCCGCTCCAGCAACTCATATTGCTCTTCGTTGCCAGCCCCCTTCGGCGGCTTTGCCAGACGTGTCAGGTCCATACTTGAGGCATGAATCTTCATCAATCTCAGGCCGTGGTCATCAGCCAGCCGGGTAATCTGTTTGCGCATACTGGCCACCGCGTCGTTGCGCGACAGGTCAATAAAACTGTGTTTAAAACCTTCCAGGGTGGATTGTTCCTGAGTCACCTGGGCCTTGAACTGCTCAATCTCTTGCCGCAGCTTTGCCGTCTCGCGGTTACCGGGTCGCATCGGTTTTGCTTTGCTCAAGTTATCGCGGCTAGTGGTAAGCTGTTCCTGCAACACTGCCATATCAGTCTGCAAAGGCTTGAGTCTAGCCATCGAATAAACCCCGGCGGCAACAGCAAACACCAGCACACTCAACAGCACTCGCTCTCTGGCCGAACCCGGTTTTAAGGCCTTCATACCTTGCCTCCAGCGCTTGGGCGGGATTCCAGGGTAAAGCTAAAACGATAACCTTCGATATCACTATGCTGCGCCACTTCACTGGGACTGTCAGAGATATAAAGCCCCCAGTCTTCCAGCTCGCGTGTCAGCCGTTCATTGAAACTGTCCACCGCCTGTTGATTCAGCCCCCAGCCATGCAGATTAAAGTGGTACCAGCTGTCCTCGTTGATGGCGGTCACCATCACCCCCTCGGGCATGATGCGTGACAGGGTTGGCAACAGCGCCTCGACAAACTGCTGCCGTTTAATCAACACCGACTCGATCGCCCGCTTGCGCTGGGTGACCTGTTGATGGGTTGCCTGCCATTTATCCAGCTGCGCCTGGGCTTGTTTATATTCTTCGTTTTCGTTACTGAGCCGCTCGTTCGCCGCCTCGATCTTGGTGATCTTGGATTCATTGGCGGCAATCTCGGCCAGCATCACATCACTCTGCCAGGCAAAGTAGGCTTCAACCGAACCAATGCAAAGTAATAGCCCGGCAACCGCCGCAGTCAGCTGCATCTTCGACCTTTTATACAACGGCGGTGGTAGTGGTTCACCACGCAGGCGACTAACATGGTGCACAGCAGGCTGAAAGAAATGCTGTAATCCACCCGCCACCAACGTGCCGATGGATTGTGCTACGTCATCATAACTATTCATGCTCCCCGGCATTGCACAGCCTGGTGCCAATTGATACTGCTCGGCCAAGCGCGTTTCCAAGGCATATAACGAACGGAGTAAGTGTTTGCCAAGTCCCTCTTCCAATGCTTTACGGCGTGGATGGGTGCCCGCAACCCAACACTGATGGATATCGCTGCTCAACATCGGTTGACAGAGTTCAATCAAGTCGTCAATCGTCAACGATTGGCTGCAGCACTTATGCGTCGCCAGTTTCATAATCTGTTGCGACTCAATGCGCATGCAGCTCACCACGCTGGGTTGAATATCCAACAGCAGTTGCGGATGCGCGTCATCATTTACCAATGCTGCAGCGGTCATGCCAATGGTGGGATAGATCCACTGCAAAGAGAGGCCATGCCGGGCAAAGGCATCAACCCAATCCTGGCGCAGGGCGGTGGCCATGGCACCACACAACCACGGCTGTGGTGAATGCGTTTTACCTTTGTCTGCTTCTTCAGTCCGAGGCAACCAACAACAATCGATGTTGTTATCAAGCAGGTGCAGGCTCTCTTGCAAGGCCAGACACTCTTCCAACTGCTCACGATTGATCCAGCCTCGTTTGATCGCCTCTTCACCAAAGCGTGTCGGGGCACGACCGCCACGGGTTTTGGTAGCGAGTTTCAAATCCTCAACATCGCGGATGATTTCGTCACGTTGTTCTTCGGTCAGATAACCGCGACCGATCAACAACCAGCCGATACTCCATTGCGATACCTGCTCAGTCAGCAAGGCCTCCATCTCCCAGCGCACCAACTCGGTCATGCGCTGTTCGGGCAGTGTTGCACCCTCTTCGATGGGCAACTCCAACAGCGCGGGGATCATGTTGGCGCTGAGCAGGATGGCTTGCTTGGGTAAAGCTACGTCGTTCTCTTGTAGCTGCTTGGTAAGATCAGCCACTGCCACGCGCAGTTCCAGGGCGCGTGATTGTATTACCTGCTCGATGACGAGTTTTTCGTCACGATACTCGGCCACTATGGCGCGTAGGCTGAAGCCGTCTGTCTCGGCGATTAGCAGGCGGTTGGAGGATGCGCGACTAATCTTGCCTGCAATACCAGCGTTGAAAGTCTTTAGATTGATATTAGGAATGGTCATTACCATCAGTGGATCACTATATTGATTTCAGGCCGAACAGTACGAGCGTGAAAGGTGACTTGCTGACTCGTGCGCATAGTTCCGGTATTACAGTTCGATGTGCATGGCTGATCACTCGCGCCATCGTGAAGAGTTCCATTGCTATCTTCAATCAGCACCAACAGATGTCGCCCCTGGGGGATAGTGGTATCAAGCGCACCACTAGGATAACCACCGGCTGGGAAATTGACTGCTCTTGACGACGCACACGCTGATCCGTTTACGTCTCCGTCAGCCTCACTGCCATACCCAGCGTCAAGACAATCAATCAGATTTGTTGTGAAACGCTTCCAGTTAAACGTATTAACCGCGTCAGCATCATTTTCATAGACCAGTAAAGACAGGCCGATACCACCTCCACCGGTAAAATCAATATCACTATTTGATGTATTAGTCATTGTTACTTGCCAGTCTTCAATGTCCACCTGCCAATCACCAGCATTCACAACGGTAGAAAGGTCGGCATTGTAATCGCTCCCACCGGCAGCCTTATCGGCACCGAGACTGGTTACGGTCAGCGGTCCAATGGTTACATTGAAATCATTTCCCCAACCGTCCTTGTAGCTGGGTACAGTGGTAGGCGGAGCAGATATATAGCCACCTGCACGATAGCCTTTAAACAATTTTTCTCCGGTATTGCTAAGCGTCATTTCGTCAGTGCCATCATTAAATCCTGTAACGCTGTTGGGACTTGAGTCAAAAATAGTCGACTGCAATCCATAAACATCAAAATCAACGGGGCTGCTCAATAGATCATTGATGCTGCCCGGAAGCAGACCGTTATCCACAGCGTAGCCCGATAGCAGACTCCCACCACCGTAGAGTGCGACACTTTCGCCCACTACCGCTCGGTTGATGGACATCAGTCGCTTGCGAGTGTCTTCAAACCGTTGCTGATGATCTTCGTTTTCAATAAAACTCAACGACACCGTCGCTAAGGTGCCCATGATGAACACCACCAAAACCATCTCCAGCAAGGTAAAGCCGGATTGTGTTGAACGGACTAGTAGAGACATAACACCAGATCATCGCCTGCAGGGTTTGGTGGACACGTGAGCGCCGCAGTATTTTCATAAACACCATTCGGCCCCATGCTGATGATGCGAGCATCTGAATTGTCCAGATCAAACAAAAAATAGGGTCGCCCGTATGATTCGTGCGGCTCGTCACTATTGCCCTGGCCGACATAACGCCAGTCCAAAAGGCAGTCATCATTCACACCTGTCGAGTTATCCTCTGCGCAGGGATAAGTAAAATTTGGCCGACTCTCATTGTTGTCTACCGGTGGCAATGCAAAGGGGTCTGGCATACCACGCACAAGCTCATAAACGCCCTCTGAATCATCATGCAGCAACCCATCACCAGCCTTTTTCAAGGCTTTACCTACATCAACCAAACCGGTATCACCACCAGACAAATATGGCCCGCGTTTTCCTGTCCGATAATTAGGGTCCCAGGTATTTGTGGTATCAAAAAGAAACGTAAAATCTACCGGAGAGACAGTATCTCTATCGGGAAAACTTCCGTTATCACGCTTGTAATTCAATAAGGCACGCCTAATCTGTTCCATCTCAGACTTCGCTACCTGAACCTGATTGTCAGTCCTTACCCCTGACTGCAGACTCACTACCAAAGCACCCGCCACTATCGCCATAATGCCTACCACAAGCAGCATCTCCAGCAAAGTAAAACCCTGCTCGGCTCGATAATTAAATGACTTGCTTAACACTATGATTGATTCCAAAGTTTCCTAAAGTAATCAGTCGAACCCGCCACAATTGCGGCAGAAGAGGAGTGGGAAGGGATTCGCGTTCACGACCGGCCAACTGATTACTTTAAGAGACTAAGACAGGACGGGGTAACATCACCCCGTCCCTTCTCAGCCCACGCAGAATGGCGTGGGTACTTGTTACAAGCTAAGCGAACTTAGCCCTTCTGACCGCTGAACTCGGCCATTTCTTCGTCGAGGAAGTCACCACGGGCATCGATGACTGCTTGCACATAGGCCTTGCCTTCGCCACGAAGGGTGTCGCCATCAGCACTGTTCAACACACCATCCGCATTACTGTCGGTACCAATATTGACCAGGGCGATGTAGTGGGCGTATTTGTCTTTGCCGATCTGGCCGTAGAATGGTGCCTTTGCAAACGGCGAGTCTGCATTACCGATAAAGTCGGAGGCCTGACCAATACCCATGGCGACCAGTACATCGTCAGCGCCAGCGCCCAGCTTCTTGTTGTTGTAACCGCCAGTACCACTATCCCAAGTCATTAGCGGCTCACCGGCGGCCATGGTGACAGAGAAACCACGGCCACGATTGTTCCAGTCAGCACCATTCGGGCGTGGGTCTTCGAAGGCATGGTTCGGGATATCCATATCAACCAGGCTAGCCTGTCCAATGGTGCCCGTAGCGACGGTAATATCACCCATGGTCGTCACAGTTTCAGTTGTTGCCACATCATTATCACAGGCAGCAGTAACCGCATAACGAAGTTCCGTAACACCTGCATCACTCAAGGCAGTGGCTTCGTCAGCAGATGCCGCACGCAGAATAAACTTGTCAGCAAGTTTTTTGCCCATGCCACCGCCGACACCAGAGACGTTGGACAAACCACCAAACTTATAGGCTTCAGTGGTCACAATAGCCGCATCAAGTGCTGCTGCATCGTTGATCGCTGTCGGCACCGCTGCAACTGGACGACAAGCCAGTGATTCAAGATTATCCGGCAGACGATTATTCACGGTTTGATAGGTACGCATAGCCCCTTCAATACCGGCAATAGCATTGGTGGCGGTACCCTGAGCCGCCTTAGTCTCCTGGCCACCAAAAGAAGAAATCAGCGCCCCACCGATGATGGCCAGAATACCGACCACAACCAACAGCTCCAGCAGGGTAAACCCACCCTCTTTACGCTTCAGGCGCAATGCTTTTTTACGCAGCTTTTTGTCTTTGATGTTTTCGATTGTTTCAACATCCAGGGAGTTAAACTGCTCGACAATTTTGTTTGTATTTCTCAACATTTTATTTTCCTTAATTTTGTTTAAATGATTGATCCGGCACGCTTCCCCCGAGGAAGCCGGGCGCAGATGGGTTTATTTCACTTGATATCATTTCGCAGCCCCACGCTGCCCTTCTGAAACCTGTTGATTTTGATTGTGCTGATGGCACAATTCTGCTGTGACGCGTCGGTCGATACCGTTTCGTCGTTCAAGCTTGGAATTACGCTTGCCGTTCTGCTGACGACGATCAGCGCCGCTGCGGCGATCATCCTTGTATTGATCCAAACCCATGCTGCCTTGCCAGGGGGTTGAATTGACCACCGAAAATTGGTTCTTCAACTGCCGTGTTGTCTTGGAATCGAAATCCAGCACATAACGGTATTGCTTACCGCAATGGAGGATGACCTCTTTCTGGCCCCGGCGCTGGATGCGTACTTCGACCCGGATCTCGCCATAGCCGTCATGGTCATAGATATCCTGATAAAGTTCGACCAGCTTGCCGAGCACATCGAGATGGTTGTTTGTTGAAACTGCCGCCACGTTTTTTTCCTTCTTGAATTTAGCTAATCCCCCGGCAATTAAATCGCTACCGTAGAATGAGCATCAAAAGTTTGTACGTATTGGCTAGCTACTGGCGCAGAAGGCGCGATGACTGGCTGGGTGTTGACTTAGAATTCAGTTACTTCGTCAAACACCCTGTATTGCAAATAGTAATCATTATCATTTGTATTTGCAACCCCTGTTTTTAAATTTCTTCTATAATTTTTTATTGGTGATTGCTGTTAAGCAGAAATGCATTTGCTGACAACTGTTGATCAGAGGGTTTGCGTATGTTTCAACCGACCCACCCAATATGGATTTTGCTCTACTGGTTCAGGCCGGGGACCTTATTTCTGGCCATGTCTCTGCTCGTCTTCAGTCTGTATTGCCAACACCTGCGTCAGAAATATAGTGATCCGCGCATTGGCCGACGCTTTATCGATTTTTATCTCAGAGATAGAACCAGGCCTGACATCAATCGAAGTCTTTAAATTTAAGCTGGCGTTACTTGGTTAATATCAGCTTGCCTTTGCTGGTGACACTCAGGCGGTATTCTTCACCGCTATGCTCGATGATGAGTTCGCGCTGCCCAGCCATAAGGGCGTCACTAGTGATACGCCGCGTGGCAAGCATGTTACGACGATCAGAGCTTAAGGCAACAACCCCAGTAGTCTTTGCTGAGTTCTGCTGTTGTTGAGTTTTATCTGCGCTCACTGCCGCTTCTCCGGCTGCGGGATGACCTTGGGCTGCAATGTCGTGGGCAGGCGCTTGTAAGTCTTTGGCAATATGGCTTGTTCTGAACAAACGTTACATTCAACGCACTCTTCGCCAAAAAGCCTTGAATTAACACGATGTATCAGGCTGAATCGGTCTGTGCAGGAGAGCAGCGCCAAGCGTTTGAACAGGGCCTGCCAAGCACTTTCTGGACTAGCCGTGTTTTCACAGCGCCAATGGAGGCGCTGCTCACCTGTTTCAGCATCGATTAGCGTTAATGACGGCACCCCCCTCTCCAGCCGGGCGTCGATTAGATAACTCATAAAGCGGTCTCCTTATGTTCGTCGAGTATCTAGTAACCTGGCTGGGTCCGCTGTGCAGCTTGATGAATGCTCGCGCTTGAACTGGGCTGGGTATTATGTCAATTTCAAAATCATTGTAATGCGAATCATTCGTATTTGCAATAATAACTTTAACTATTTGACTTAAGGCGTTTGGCTACACGGTTTCCGAACTATGGTTAGACGGATATTAAGACAAGCTCAATACGCAACACTTGAGAAAAACTGGGGAGGAAAAAGTAATAAATATGAGTAGGGGGTTAACGCCTGCTATCGCATCAGGCTGGGAGGAGTTCTTCAGCTTTTGCCTGCTAGGACAGCTGCATCTCCTTGACACAGGATTGTTTGTTACATGGTTTGGCGCACATTGCCTGGGCCTCTTGCAATACATCACGGGCACAACTGGCACATCGACCACAGCAGGTGGCTACCTTTAGTTGGTTGCTTAGCTCCCGCAAGGTGTCGGCACCGTTAACGACAGCCTGATGAATATCCCGGTCAGTGACCGAGTGACAAAGACATACATACATTTTTCTATCCTTTGCTTGTTCTGTTCGTCCATTCTAATCAATAATGATAATGATTCGCAATTAGTTTTTCGGCCTGTTCACAAAAAACTTAAGTACAATTAGCGAAAACACTGTGTTGAAATCGGAATGAGAATTAATTTTATTTACCAATCAACAAGTTACCCTTGACAAGCACTGATTGCGAATCAATACTTCAAATGGTCAAACCAATTTCTATTTGCTAAGCGCCAGCCACTCCCCCGGGATAGCCAGCCCATTTTTTGTCACACCACTCTGTTCTGTTATCGAAGGAGAATATGATGCAAGGCGATAAATCCATGCTGACACTGCTCAACCAGGTGTTGAAAAACGAGCTCACCGCCACCAACCAGTTTTTCCTGCACGCCCGCATGTACAAGAACTGGGGCCTGGGCGGCTTAAACGAACATACCTATAAGGCATCCATCACGGCCATGAAGCAGGCCGACGAACTGATAGCACGGGTACTTTTTCTGGAAGGACTGCCCAACCTCCAGGATCTAGGCAAGCTGCTGATCGGCGAAGACACGCAAGAGATGTTGCAAGGCGACATCAAACTAATGAAAGCCGTACACAAACAACTGGTAGAGGCCATCGCCCATAGCGAGTCCATCAGTGACTATGTCAGCCGCGAGTTGCTGGAAGATATTCTGGAACACAGCGAGGGACACCTGGACTGGCTGGAAACCCAACTTGAGCTAATCGACAAGGCCGGACTGAAGAACTACCTGCAGTCAAACATGTAAGCCAGTTAAGGAGAACAACAATGCAAGGCGAAAACAAGGTAATCGAACATCTGAACGACATGCTGGCCGACGAAATGACCGCGGCAGACCTCTATTTTCTAATCTCGCACATGTGTGAGAACTGGGGGCTGAGCAAGCTCAAGGAAAAATTCGATCATGAAATGACGGATGAACTGGGACACGCTTCACTACTGATTGATCGCATTCTGTTTCTTGAAGGTCAACCGAATATCGCGGCGCGTGCGCCACTGAAAGTGGGCAAGGATATCTCGGAGATCTACCGAATTAATCTCGAACTGGAGCTGGAAGTCGCTGCAAAACTAAAAGCGGCCATCGCCGAATGCGAATCATGCCGTGACTACCAGAGCCGCGAGATATTCCAAAAGCTACTTTCTGACACTGAAGAGGATCACATTATATGGCTTGAGACCCAGATCGGCCTGATCGGCAAAATCGGGGCGGAAAACTATCTGCAATCGCAGATGTAAAAATTTTATGCCTAATTCACGTCATCAGATTTTGTTGATCGATTAGCGGTATTAAGGTCATTCCTCAACAGACAATGAAGACTTTCACGCCTGATTTTGATATCAAAATTGGAGTGTTATAACTGGGCGGAACATTACTAGGGATGACTGCTATTGAGTGCAGATTTATGCTTGTTAGGCTTCGTACAAATGACCGCAATCAGGATCAACATGCTTCTGCATCAAGCAACCAAATTGACTCCTATGGGCACTCTTGAGCCTTTCTTCTACCCGGTAAGAATTTCACTTGATATACCGCCCAACAACGGCAAGAGCCGGCCCAGAGTGTGTGAAAACACAAAACCTGCGTTTAAGCCGCCGACTCTGGATCCAAAGCGTTGCCTAAATAGACTCTAAACAGTTAGCAGCAACTTTCATTATCATTGTGTGTCGATGGTCTTTCCGAAAAAGCGTTGCCCGCGTGCTCTCCGAGACGTTGAACAATGCTATTTTTATAGGTCAAGCACAGGCATTACGCCTGCATTGCAGCGATTAATGCTCCAACCCCCATGATGTTCATCACGCGTTTCAGATTATAAGAGAGAACATGCAAGCTCATCTCAGCACTGACTCGCGCTAAGGTTTTCATCTGAAAGTGTGTGTAGCCCATCCATAATTTGATTGTCCCAAATGGATGTTCGACGGTATTTCTTCTTGCTGCCATTCGTTCAGGTTCCTGATCAATTCTGGCTTCCACTACATCGAGTATAGCTTCGTGTTCCCAGCGACTGATACGTCTTTCCCCCCCCCTGTTGTACATTGTGTTTTTATAGTGCAATTGACACAGGACGAAGACCAGTAACGCTTGATGATTTTCCCGCTTTCTTTTCGACTAGTTCTGAAGGTGGCCCGTTCACCCGCTGGGCATACATATTCGTCATTTTCGGGGTTATAAATAAAATCACGTTTGCCGAAAAAGCCCCTGGCTTGATTGACTGATGTTTGGCATTTGGGCAGGTATGTTTTGATGCCTGCATCCTCGCATGACTTTATTTCTATACCGTTATAGTAGCCTCGATCAGCGACAACGGTCAGTTCATTCGTGCCGATCATTTCTTCAGCCTGCTTGGCCATGTTTGCCAGCTGGGCACGATCATTACCAATGTTGGTTGTTTCGTGTGCCACGATTAAATGATTTTTGACATCGACTGCCGTTTGAACGTTGTAACCAACCATGCCAGCGCCACGGGTGATCATGGATCGTGAGTCTGGATCGGTCAGTGATATTTGTTTGTCGGGTGTGGCGAGCAGCTGTGTTTCAATCTCATTAAGCCGTTCTATTTCTTTTTTAAGTTTAACGATCTTGTTTTCAAGGCGCTCTGTTTTTCCCTTTGAAGCCTCTGATTCTTGCCTATCAACACTTTTTATCTGCGTTAGATATCGATCAATACTTTCGTCGATCTGTTCAAGTCGACGTTTTAATTTAGCCTGCGTGAAGTTTTTGTCACGATTATTGACTGCTTTAAACTTGCTGCCATCGATGGCGACAAATGCTTCGCTGAATAAATCCAGTTTTCGGCAGACCATGACGAAGTCACGACAGACTAAACGAATGGCCTTGGTATTGACTTTACGAAAATCAGCAATGGTTTTAAAGTCAGGCGCTAAACGCCCCAGCAGCCACATCAATTCAACATTACGACCAGCTTCTCGTTCCAGGCGACGTGTTGACAGCACGCGGTTAAGATAACCGTAGACGTAAAGTTTGAGCATGGTTGCGGGATGGTAAGCGGGTCGCCCCGTGATTTCAGGAACTGTTTTAAAGCCTATATTGGTCAGATCAAGCCCATCAATAAAGACATCAATCACGCGAACGGCATTGTCTTCAGCGATATAATCGTCGAGCCTATCAGGAAATAATATGGCTTGGCTCCGGGCTTCGCCCTCGATGAATCCACTCATGGGATGCTCCATCTATTAACCCGGTGGACAAATACATTGTTACCCACCCTGCGTAGCAGATCTTTGGATGCTGAAAATATTTCGAAACTCTGCCTGCTTTTTTCTGCAACATACGCATATGAGAAAGCAGCTTGGCTTTAAGTTGCTTCTTGTTTCTCGCGGGTG
>CAMYNQ010000086.1 GCA_947259785.1 uncultured Chromatiaceae bacterium
TGTATCGCGCCAAGGAGGAAGGCCGCAATGATTATCAGTTTTACACGACAGCACTGACCGCCGCCGTGTTTGAGCGACTGACCCTGGAAACGGCCCTGCGTCACGCCCTGCTCAGGGATGAGCTTGTGCTTTTCTACCAACCTCAATATTCATTAAAAACAGGCGCGCTGATCGGCGCTGAGGCACTTATTCGCTGGCAGCACCCGGACATGGGGCTGGTGGCGCCGGCCAAATTTATTCCCCTGGCTGAAGAGTGCGGTCTGATTGAAACCATCGGCAAATGGGTACTTCGCAGCGCCTGCATGCAAATGCAGCAGTGGCAAAATGATGGCCTGCCTCTGGATTGCATCTCGGTTAATGTCTCTGGCCTGCAGTTTCAGCGCCACGATCTTTTAGCCACATTAAAGCAGGTACTGGATGAATCCGGCCTTAGCCCCAAGCATCTTGAGCTGGAAATCACCGAAGGCTATATCATGCAAAAGACCGAGTCAGCCATTAAGGTGCTCGATGAAATCAAGCAACTAGGCATATCAATCTCAGTGGATGATTTCGGCACGGGTTATTCCTCGCTTAGTTACCTCAAACGTCTACCGTTAGACAAGCTTAAAATTGACAAATCATTTGTCCGAGACATCCCCGATGATCCTAATGATGAAGCCATTACCCGGGCGATTGTGGCGCTAGGGCAAAGCCTTCAACTGAAAGTAATCGCAGAAGGCATAGAAACTGAAGCACAAAAGCAATTTCTCAAAACAATCGGTTGTGATGAAGGACAGGGTTATTTATATGGTGATCCCTTACCTGCCGCTGCATTTGTTGCACAGATCAAAACCTAATCAGCAGCGCCCGCAATTAGGCTTTAATAACTAACGTATTTCAGTTTTCTTTTCACCACAACGGCTGCATTGGTATAGCGTCACCAGCTTGCCCTGCTTCACATCAAACTGTTTCGCCTGCACGATTTCCCATTTATGAAAGCCACTTTTGCACAGGGTCTTACCCTTATGTTTTTCACTCAGTTTTGGCTTTTTAAACTTGACCACATCACCCATGGTGTCACTGCCTTTTTCGCTTGTTTTGCATGCCCTGCCACTCTACCTCATTCAGCAACCCAGCAAATTAACATAAGCTAATAATCTATCAACAAGGACAACCACTCTCAACGCAGGCTTGACCTTGGTGCAACATGTGGTTATAAAAAATGCTGGCACACTGAATTTCTCAGTGCGTTACTTTGCAACCCAAAGGGAGATCCTAGAAAATGAAAATTAGAAAAGAAGTACTCGCGGCAGCACTCTTCGCTATTGGTTCATCTAGCGCAATGGCCGACAATGTTGGTGAATGCGGTTGGGGCTCTAAGGTATTTGATGGCCAATCAGGCATTGCTCCTCAGGTATTGGCGGTGACTACCAACGGTACATCTGGCAACCAAACCTTCGGCATTACCTCGGGTACCTCCGGCTGTACCCAAGATGGTGCCGTGAGCACTACCTGGCAGACCGCCATGTTCATCGACGGCAATAAAGCTGCCCTGGCTCGCAGCACAGCCGCTGGCCAAGGTGAAACCCTAGAAGCACTGGCCAAACTGATTGGTATTGAGGCCCAGGACAAGGCCGCCTTTGCCCGTCTGACTCAGGAAAACTTTGCCCGCATCTTCCCCAGCAGCGATGTCACTGCTGCCGAAATCCAAGTCTCTCTGCGCGAAATCGTTGCAGCCGATGCTCAGCTGGGCAAATACGCCACTGCCATCTAAGCCGTTATTCGTTAGCTGACACAATATGCCTGGTGGCAAAACCACCGGGCATATTTTTTCTAGCCCTAAAAAATCAAACAAATTAGATATTGGCCTTGCAGCTCAAGGTAGGCGGGATGTTTCTATAAGATGGCCTTTAACCCCTTTCAACACAAATTTGTCAGCCTTTTTTCTTCTGCCCTACTTGGCTTGCTGCTTGCCAGCCATGGCCCGGCAACACTAGCAAACACAAGCAACTATTTAACAGCACTGATTGATGCGGCCTCGGCGCAACAGCTGCAACAACGCCCTGAATGGCAGAAACTGCTGCATTACAAAACGGGGCTATTACCTGGCGGCCTCAAGAGTCAGGTCGACGCGCCCGAATTTTTTCTTGCCGCAAACGGCAAGACCGACCCCCAGGCCGAGCTTGAGGCAACCCTGACAGCCTTTTTCAAGCCCTTGCCGCAAAACCGTGACGAGCAACACCTACACCCACAATGCCGCTTTGTGGCTCGCTATCAGTGGCTCAGTCAGCAGCTGAATTTTGATCCGGCTCGCCTACCTGAATATGACTGCTGGCGGTTTGATGAATGGCTGGCGGCGCTCAATCCGCAAGGACTGACGCTGATTTTTCCCACCGCCTACATCAACAGCCCGGCCTCTATGTTTGGCCACACCCTGATCCGCATTGACGCCCACGACCAGAATGAACAAACCCGACTGTTGGCCTATGCCATCAATTTCGGTGCTGACACTGGTAATGACGGCGGCCTAGCCTATGCGTTCAAAGGCTTGATGGGAGGGTATCCCGGTGGCTTCTCCGTTCAACCCTACTACCTCAAGGTGCGCGAATACAGTGACATGGAAAATCGCGACATCTGGGAGTATCAACTCAACCTGACGGAAGCAGAGACTCGCACCATGCTGCTGCACGCATGGGAACTGCGTGGCATCTGGTTTGAGTATTATTTCTTCGATGAAAACTGTTCCTACCATCTGTTGTCACTGATCGAAACCGCGCGACCAGAACTGCAGCTGACCGATCAGTTTGCTGCCTGGGCAATTCCGTCTGACACTGTCAGGGTCTTGGATAAAGCCGGCCTAATCAAACATACACACTACCGGCCATCACGTCATGCGGTCCTACAACAGCGTATGGACAATTTGCCCAGCGCTCAGATCAATGCCATTCAGCAACTGGCTCAGGCCAAACTAACACCTGAAGATGAGACCATCACCCGCATGCCTATTTCAACACAGGCTGAAACACTGGAACTGGCACACGAATATGCGGACTACCACCAGGATGATAACCAGCAACACCTACATCAACTACTGCAGGCGCGCAGCACGCTGAATATCATCAGCCCAAAAGTCACTGTTCCAGGTGGCACTCGCCCGGAACAAGGTCACGGCACTGGCCGCAGCTCGTTGAGCATTGGCCGTGAAGACCAATACCAATACCAAGAATTGCAACTGCGCCCGGCCTATCATGACCTGCTCGACCCCGCCCCCGGTTATGCCAACGGCGCCCAGATTGCCTTTTTCAGCCTGGGACTGCGACACAACAACCGAGATGACTCGACGCGTCTGCAATACTTCACCCCTGTGGATATTATCTCGCTGACACCGGTATCGGATATCAGCAGCCCGATCTCATGGCAGTTTAATTTTGGCCTGCGCCGTAAACATGGCCAAGACCATAACCGCTTAATCTCAAGCATCAATGGTGCCGCCGGGCTGAGCTGGTCGCTAAGCAAAAACAGCATCGCTTACGCCCTGCTAAACCTAGGTATTGATGTCAGCGCACGAGAGCTGCGCAAAGGTTATGCGGCTGGTGCTGGCGGCTCTGCCGGGCTACTGATAAAGCTAAGCGACACCTGGAGTACGCACCTGTTTGCCCACACGACCGACTACACCGCCGGTGATAAGCACAACGAAAAAGATATGGGCCTGGAGCAGCGCTACACGCTAACAAAATCAAACACCATCAGAATGCGGTGGACTCGACAGCGTCAGCTAGCCAATGACTTCAGCAACTTCAATCTTAGTTGGCAGCACTTTTTCTGATGCGCAGGCTCATCATCGCTCTCGGCACCGCCTTGATCAGCCTGCTGCAACTAGGCTGCAGCAATATGTTTTTTATCCCGATGCAGCAGCATGTACGCACACCGGCAGACATCGGCCTCGACTATCGCGACATCAATTTTGAATCCAGTGATGGCACGCCCTTGCACGGCTGGTTCTTGCCCGCCAAGGGTGGCGCGCGCGGTTCGGTTCTGTTTCTGCATGGCAATGCCGAAAACATCAGCACCCACATTGGCAGTGTCTACTGGCTGCCCGAGATGGGCTATAACGTGTTGCTGTTTGATTATCGCGGTTATGGCAAATCGGGCGGTGTAGCAGAACTGCATGGCGTGATGCGTGATGCTGAAGCGGCCATTAAACAGATGATCGAGATAGAAGAAAATAAGGATCTGCCCGTCATTGTCTATGGCCAGAGCATCGGCGCTGCCATCGCCATCTATACCGTTGCCCACAGCCGCTATCGCGAGCAAATTGATGCGGCGATAATAGAGAGCGGTTTTAGCAGCTATCGTCAGATTGTCCGCGAAAAACTGGCCAGCTTCTGGCTCACCTGGCCACTGCAATATCCCTTGTCATGGACGGTATCGGATGACTATAAGCCGATCGATGCCATCCCATTGATTGCACCGGTTCCACTACTGCTGGTCTATAGCGAAGAAGATTTCATTATTCCACCGCATCACGGCCAGCAACTGTTTGATGCTGCCAATTCCCCTAAGCAGCTCTGGTTGGTGCCCAACGGTCGCCACATCAGTGTCTTTGCCCGGCCAGGGCAACGACAACGTTTACTGGATTATCTCAACGTAGTCACCAGGCAATAAAAAAGGCCGACCTTTTCAGGTCAGCCTTCATCAACAATTAAACAGCCTTGTTTATTCAGTACGACTGGTCACTTCCAGCAAGTGATAACCAAACTGGGTCTGCACCGGACCCTGTACTTCATTCAACGGTGCTGAAAAGACTACCTTATCAAACTCAGGCACCATCATGCCTGGCCCGAATTCACCCAACTCACCACCCTGCTGACCGGAAGGACACTTTGAATGCTGCTTGGCTTGATCAGCGAAATCAGCACCGCCTTCTATCTGTGTCTTAATTTCGTTGCACTGCTCTTCAGTTTCTACCAGTAAATGTCTTGCTGTTGCTTTTGCCACAATGATTCTCCATTTAAATTAGTCTAGCTATCCGCCGGATATTGATTATATATCGCGACGAACGAATCTACGTTATCGAGAAAGATATCGATCAAGGCGGGATCAAAATGCATGCCACGTTGCTCCTTCATCCAACCAACAACCTTCTCTATTGGCCAAGACTCTTTATAAACGCGCTCTGAAAAAAGCGCATCAAAGACGTCAGACACCGCAATTATACGGCCAAAAATGTGAATTTCCTCCCCCTTAAGAGCACGAGGATACCCTGTTCCATCCCATTTTTCATGATGCTGATAGGCAATAGTGCCCGCCGCAATCAAAATATCACGCTGGGAGTGCTTCAGCATTTCATAGCCAATCCCAGGATGATTTTCCATCACCTTACGCTCATCATCATCCAGTAAACCCGGCTTAAACAATATGGCATCAGGCACACCCAACTTGCCAATATCATGCAGTGGTGACGCCGCCGTTATCAGGTCCACCTGTTCTTCACTTAAACCAATTTCCTGCGCTAACAACTGACTATAAAGCGCAACACGCTTGGTATGGTTAGCCGTCTCCTTGGATCGCTGCTCTTCTATTACGCCCATGGTATAAACCGTTTCGCGCAGGGTGCTCTCGATTTCATCATTCAATGCCAGCAACTGCAGGTTCTTATCCTTTAGCTCTTCCTGATGAGCGATGATCTCGGAATTCAGTAAATTAAACTCATTGGCCACGTTGGAAAATTCACGCGTTTTGAATTGTTCCACCGGAACCGGCTGCTGATTTTTATATGCCAGAGTTGCATCATCCACCAACTCTTCAAGCGGCCGCTGAACGTAGTGACGTATCGTCCTTGAAGTATTAACCAACACCAATATCAAGGCAAAAAATGACAAGACAAAAATACCGGCCATCACAAACGCGGCATGATTACGATATTCAGACACGTCCATCTCTATATCCACCGCACCCAGCACCGCACCCTCATCGACGCTATGACAGGCAAGGCAGTTAAGTGCCCCCTCGGATGAGGCGACATAGGGGATAATCACGCGGATAGTTGGCTCGAATGTAAACTCATCAAGAATAAATATTGGCTCACTGGAATTAAACGCCTGCCTGGCAGAGGCATCCAACTCGGTTCGTTCCCAAACTGGGTTGCCTGGTCCGAATTGGGATGAAACATTATCGCCGCGGATAATTTTCAGTTCATTGATATGATGAAGCTGCTCGATCTCTTCGAGAAAATAATCACGCAACGCCATAATGCCGGCCTTCATGTGCGAAGTCAGCCCAGCTTTGACCAGCTCGGCATGCGCCAAGGCCTGATTTTCGATTGCGGTTTTCGATAAAGCCCGGAAGTTATAGCCGATAATCAGTAGGACCACGATGGCAATAATCAGCAGGACATTGATCAGACTTCTGACGGTTATTGTTTTTATACTGGGTTTCTTCATACACCATCATCAACTATAGAAGTATTTAATTATACGCTATAGATAGTTCGGCAGGACTGACAGAAACTAAAAAGGACCTAGCCCCGAAGGGCTAAGTCCTTGAATAGAGTGGAGCTGACGATAAGATTCGAACTTACGACCGGCTGATTACAAATCAGCTGCTCTACCAGCTGAGCTACGTCAGCAACACGAGGCGTATTCTATCTGAACTTAAGCATAAATGCTACTACTCGCACTTATGCCGTAACTGTTTGATTTTGGGATAGCCCGCAATAACTTCACGCCATAAATCATCGGCCAACTGGGTGGTTTTCATCAATTCTAAATCAAGCCAATATTGTGGCTGGGTACGAAATAGGGGTTCAACTTTGGCATCATAACCTAGCTGTGCCAGGGTATTCTGCCGCTCTTTGCCAGTCTCTTCCGTTTTGTATACGCCGGCCGAAATAGCATTGGCCTTGGTTCCCTCGGTAATAATCATGGCATCACTAAATTCATTCTCTTTTATCTGGTTTAACACTCCATGCGCTAGCTGGCGAGTAGCCGCCGGCGGGATATAGACCCAATAACCAACCTGCTTACGCAGTGCCTCTGATCGTTCCTGCGCGACAATGTCTGCGCGGCCAAACAACTGCGATACAACTTTGACATCACTGATCAATAAAAATGGGCCTACACTGTAACAAGCCATCGCAGCTGATGTCGGCTTGGCAATCGGTTTGGGGACTGGCCTCGGCTCAGGTTTGGGTGTTGAAACTATGCTTGGCTTGGGAGTGGGAGCTGGTGGTTTTGCTGCTGTTGCGGCCTTTGCCACGGTCACTGTTTTTTTGGCAGGCTTAGGTTTGCTCTTTGCTATTGTGCGGGACTTATTTTTCGCGGCAAACTGCTTGGCTTTGTCCAGCGCTTCCTTTTCAGTCAGCAATACCAATTTTGACCCACTAGATGGAAAACGCTCTAGCACCTGCTCGGTTTGCTCGTCTTTATTCAACTGGATCACTAGAAAAATAGCATTTAGCAATAGCAGCGAAATTACCACCCACTTCATTCACAAGCGCCTTTTAGTATTTTCATCCCCTGCAAGACCAAGTCAGGAATATGCCGACTCTCTATTCTCAGCTCAGCCCGGACTGCTTCTGCATCTCCGCCGCTAATTATAACCGATAGCCGGGTCCCTGTTTGCGCCACTACTTTGGTAAGTAAGTGTTCTATCGCGCCTGTCACTGCATAAAGGCTTCCGCTGGTTATGCCAGATGCAGTATCTCTACCAAGTAAAGCCGACTTGGCATTTTCCTGGCTAATCAATTCCTGCTGAATAGCGGATGATTTTTGCATCAAACTCTGTTGCATCAAACTCAGGCCGGGAATGATAATTCCACCTTGATGCAGCCCTTGCGCGGTCATAACATCCACCGTTACGGCAGTGCCAACGTCAACCACGGCGACATCAGCCGACAATAAATCTCTTGCGGCAATCAGGGCAAGCCAACGATCAACGCCAAACTTATGGGGATCAGAGTAAGCAAGTTTTATATCACTGTAATCAGGGTCAACCTCGACATAATCCACATCAAGTGACCATTGCCGTTGCACCCAGTCACCAAGCAGTTGTTCGTAGACATCACCAGCTACATTGGCTGCGATAACTCGTGTGGGTAGCTCACCTGGCTGTAATACTTGATTTAGCTCGACCGGCACCACACCGACATGCTCGGCACTGCCGTGAGCAGTTAATTTTCCCGCTTGGCTAATGGCCCACTTGATGCGGCTGTTACCCACGTCTATCAGCAAATCCATCATTGACTCTGCAGTCTCAAACTCACTTCACCAGAGTGAAACTGGCGCATGCCCAGGTCGGTTTCCAACAAGACCGCACCATTGCCATCCACGCCTCTGGCATAGCCTATAATTGTCTCCGTACCCTGCTGAATTTCAACTGCCTTACCAGCATAAGCATCTGCGGCTATCCATTCATCCAGAAAAGGCGCCAGACCGAAACGCTGGAATTGTTCTGCCACCAGCAATAATTCGCTCAACAAAATCGCTGCGATCTCGTTACGTGAAATTGGCTGTGCCGCGATATGTTGCAAATCCACCCATGGCTGATCGATCTCAGCCGTGCTATCTGTGTTTGCCATATCCACATTTAAACCTACGCCAATCACCACGTGATAGGGACCCGCGCTCTCACCACGCATCTCCAGCAAAATACCGGCCAGCTTGCGCCCCTGCCACAAAATATCATTGGGCCACTTTAGATCCGCATCTTCTATATTCAGTCGTCTAAGCGCCCTGATAACACCCACACCGATCGCCAAACCCAAACCTGACAACAATTCAGGCGTCATTTCAAAACGCCAGTAGAACGACATATAAATATTTCTGGCAAAGGGTGACACCCAAGGCCGACCACGTCGACCACGGCCAGCAGTTTGTCGCTCGGCCATGCAAACATATCCATGTTCAAGGCCTTCACTCAATTTATCCATTAGATAGCGATTGCTGGAGTCAATTTCCGGGTGTAATTCAATTCCTGATAGCAACGGCTTAGCGGTCGCTGTCATCGCTGCAAGCACTGTATCTCGTTCAAGCAATTCTAGAGGCGCCGGCAGACGGTAGCCCTTACCGCTGACAGAATAACAATCCAAGCCAAGCAGGCTTAAGGTTTGCACCTGTTTCCAGATGGCGGTTCGACTCACGCCCAGTTCTGCCCCCAGCTTTTCACCTGAATGAAAATGACCGTCAGAAAGGATTTTAATAAGTTTTAGTTTTGTACTCATCACGGCATTTTACAGTGGCTTTATAAAATTCACATAAAGGTGGCATTTAACGCAAATATGTACACAATAGCCATATAATTATAATTATTAAGTGGTTACAATCAACTCTTTGAGATGGATCTTAAAAAATGGAGCTAATCAATGCTGCGAAGGCACAAATCTAACCCCTGTGTTTATCTCAGGCGCTGCGATCTTTCGAACCGCTTTAAAACCAACAGCAAGAAAATCTGGATCAGTAATTATTGCAAAGGTGAAAAACAATCCTGCTGTAAACTTCGCTCATACCGTGTTTATGGCTGTACAGCACCGGAAAACCTTCTACCAAACGGCAGTTATAGCGACCAATAAAAAAGCCGGTGACTGTAAAGTCACCGGCTTTTTATGTGCTAATTAAAGAGCTTAAAGTTCTTCAGCATGCTTTTCCAAGTACGAGGCAACACCGCTGGCATCAGGCGTCATACCATCATCACCCTTGTTCCAACCAGCTGGACAAACCTCGCCGTGCTCTTCAGTGAACTGCAGTGCATCAACCACACGCAGCATCTCGTCAACATTGCGGCCCAGTGGCAGGTTATTAACCATTTGACTTTGAACGACGCCATCTTTATCGATCAAGAATGAACCACGCAAGGCAACGCCGGCTTCAGGGTGTGCTACATCATAGGCTGCCATGATTTCCTGCTTGGTATCAGCAACCATTGGGAAGCGAACAGGGCCGATACCGCCTTCATTCACCGGGGTGTTACGCCACGCAAAGTGAGTGAACTGGGAATCAATTGAAACCCCCACCAGCTCAACACCACGCTTTTTGAACTCTTCTACACGATGATCATGAGCGATAATCTCTGAAGGACAAACAAAGGTGAAATCCAGCGGCCAGAAAAATAAAACAACATGTTTGCCTTTAAGATCAGACAGCTTGAAGTTTTCGTTGATGCTTCCGTCGCCCATGACAGCCGCAGCAGTAAAATCAGGGGCAGGACGCCCTACAAGTACGCTCATTTTTTCGCTCCTTAAATAATGGGGTTATACTATCTCTAAGAATCATTCTAAGAAAATAATAAACCATACTCTACACTTTTTCGCCCCAATAATCAACCTGACCAATTTAGTCAAGTAATCTTCATATCAGTTTAAACAATAGGCAATAAATCAAGATACAATTGCAAACATGCCGACAGATCCCCCTTACCGAGGCCGTTTTGCCCCCTCTCCAACAGGGCCATTACATTTTGGTTCACTGGTTGCCGCCGTTGGCAGCTACCTTCAGGCACGTACAAATCAGGGAGATTGGTATCTTCGCATAGAAGACCTAGACCCACCAAGGGAAATAGCAGGTGCCACCAATGAGATACTCCACACACTTGAGCACTTCGGCCTACAGTGGGATGGCGAAATCTTATATCAAAGTCAACGCAATGATATTTATCTGGCGTCCCTGGAACAGCTTACTCAGCAAGGTTATGCTTATCCCTGCGGCTGTTCTCGCAAACAAATCCTGGATAATGCGATCAGCGGCCGCTATGGCCCTATTTACCAAGGTTGTTGCCGTCAAGGACTCGGCAAAGACAAATTGCCTCGCGCGTTACGTGTACTCACACATGATTCAGCTATCAGCTTTGTCGACTCACTACGCGGCCCTTTCGAACAAAAGCTAGAATCAGAAATAGGTGACTTTGTTATCAGACGCGCTGACAAGCTATTTGCCTATCAACTGGCAGTGGTGGTTGATGATGCGGTGCAAAACATAACCGAGGTGGTGCGTGGTGCCGATTTACTCGACAACACTCCTCGCCAGATCCACTTACAAAAACTGTTCAACTGGTTCACACCTAACTACATGCACCTGCCCGTGGCACAAAACAGAAACGGACAGAAACTCAGCAAGCAAACCGGCGCCCCAACAATTGCAGGGCTTCGACCACAAACAGTTTTATTTGAAGTGCTGCGTTTCCTTAATCAGAACCCAGCCAGCGAAATTATTGACTGTGATTTGGACAGCTTCTGGCAGTGGGCAGTTCATAACTGGCAGCCAGTTAGGATCCCTGCAAATGACCAGCTTACGCCAGACCTTTTCTTATGATTTTAGCCAAGCTTTTCTGCTTGCAATCACCCCATCACCTACTTCATCGCTCAAGCGTAATTCAATTGTATCCAACGCAGGCGATTGTAATTGAAGTTTAAACACCATCAGTTCATCACGCCTGAATAGATGAACATCGACCACCTCACCCGGGCGACACTGCTGCAACAATGTTTCTAGATTATCCTCGGCTACCTTCAGGCCATCAATTGCAACTAGCATGTCTCCGGCAGCTAAACCGACTTTTATAGCCGCGCCGTCATCGAAAACGTTGGCTATTTTTAATGAGCCCTTGTCTGCAATAACGCGAACCCCAAGCTCTGCCCGCTGTAACAAATCCTGACTAGACTTTTGACTGGGCTTACCGCCTTTATCCTTGCCTGACTCTGCCGGCCGCAAAATAAACTCAACCCCGACATTCTGCAGAAGATCAGCCAATGGTGGGTCATCTGTTCCATAGAGATAATTTTGAAAAAATTCACTCAGATCCGTCCCAGAAACTTCTTCCGCATGGCGCTCAATTAGCCCTTCAGGTACGCCCTGCCCAGTTTTTCCATAGTTCTGCCACAGTAACGACATCAAATCATCAAGTGACTTTTTGTTTGCCGTCAATTTACGTATTGTTAAGTCAAGCGCCAGGGCAATCAGGCTACCTTTGGTATAGTAACTGACAATCGCATTCGGAGCATTTTCATCCTGACGGTAGAATTTTGTCCAAGCATCAAAACTTGATTCTGCAACAGACTGTTTTAAACGGCCCTGGCCACGCCAAACGCGTGTCATTGTCTGTGCCAGTGTTGTCAGGTAATCCTGCACGCTGATACAACCACTGCGCAGCAGGCCAAGATCATCGTAATAAGATGTAATGCCTTCAAACGCCCATAATTGGCGAGTATAGCTTTCACCCTCTAATTTATAAGGCAGGAAAACTTCAGGCTTGATGCGCTTGATATTCCACGTATGGAAATATTCATGACTGCATAAACCAAGAAATTGCTGATAGTCAGCACTTACCTTGCTATTTCCAACTAGAGGCAAATCTTTTCGACTGACAAGCAGGCTTGTTGATGAGCGGTGCTCAAGTCCGCCATAACCATCACCCACTACCATTATCTGAAACAGATATTTTTCCATTTGCGGCAGCTCGCCAAAAAATTTGATATGCGTCTGGCAGATTTTTTTAAGATCTACACAAACCCTATCTAGGTCCGCCTTATGCCGCCCAGTAAGTACTACCTCATGCCTTACACCAGCAACCTCAAAACTCGCCATGCTGAAATCAGCCATTTCTACCGGGTGGTCAATCAGATCATCATAGTTATCCGCAGCATAGATGCCAAAGCCATATTCCTTTGCCTCAGCAAGCTTTAATGTAGTCGCGACACGCCAATCACCGATAACTGAATTTACTGGTGTTTGAATATCGACGATACAGGGAAGGTTCTCTTGGCCATGAACCCTGACAAACACACTTGTACCGTTAAAATAGCCATGATTCTGATCTAAATGAGCAGAACGAACCGATAAATCCCAGGCATAAACCTCGTATTCAAGCTCAAGCGGGCCAACACAAGTCTCAGCCCTCCATGACGATTTATCAATTTTATCAAGTCGTACAGGCTCACCATTTGATAATGCCTTGACCCAAACAATATTCTTGGCGAAGTCACGCACCATGTAACTACCAGGTATCCAGGTAGGTAAGGAAAATACTTGACCATCAATGGCTGGATTATCGATGAAACATTTAACCTTAAAAATATGCGCAGCAGGGTTGTGCGGTGTAATTTGATAATGCATAGCTGTAACCTGATTGAGTTGTTACAGCCGATTGTAGCGGAGTTAGACGGTTTTATTTATCCCTAAAAGCAAAAGGCCGGC
>CAMYNQ010000087.1 GCA_947259785.1 uncultured Chromatiaceae bacterium
GTTTGTTGATGAAATAGGGCGACAGATAGCCGCGATCAAACTGCATGCCCTCGACCACCTCTAACTCGCTCTCAAGGCCCGAGCCCTCCTCCACCGTAATCACCCCCTCCTTGCCAACCTTAGCCATGGCATCGGCGATAATCTGACCGATGGAGGCATCTGAATTGGCAGATATAGCACCAACCTGGGCAATGGCCTTACTGTCTTCACAGGGAATCGAAATCGCCTTAAATTCATTGACCAAGGCATCAGTCGCCATGTCGAGGCCACGCTTCAAGTCCATTGGATTCATGCCAGCGGCAACCGCCTTGAGCCCCTCGGTAAACATGGACTCCGCCAGCACAGTCGCCGTGGTGGTGCCGTCACCGGCCAGCACTGAGGTATGGGCTGCCACTTCCCTCACCATCTGCGCGCCCATGTTTTCGAACTCATCCAGCAGCTCGACCTCCTTGGCGACGGAAACGCCATCCTTGGTGACTGCCGGGGCGCCGTATGGCTTTTGAATAACGACATTGCGACCGCGAGGCCCCAAGGTGGCTTTCACTGCTCTGGCAAGAATACTGGCGCCACGGGCCATGCCTTGCCTGGCCTCAGAACCGAATGCAATTTGCTTCGCTGTCATCGTCTATTCTCCAAATCACACGGTCTGTTTGATTGCTGAACAATCACGCTTCCAGTACCGCCACAATATCTGACTCGCGCATCACCAGCAGTTGCTCATCACCCAACTTGATTTCTGTGCCTGCATACTTGCCAAACAGCACCTCATCACCGACATTTACATCGACGGGAACAACCTCGCCATTAGCCATGACACGGCCGTTGCCAGCCGCAACCACTTCACCCCGTAGTGGCTTTTCGGTTGCTGAATCGGGAATAACAATCCCTCCCTGTGACACATGTTGCTCTTCTTTACGACGGATAATCACATGATCATGCAGCGGTCGTACATTCATCTTCTAGCCCTCCATAGCTATATAAAACAGATAAAACTCACCACGTTGGGCCATAACAACTCCTCAGCCCAAACACTTTTAAAATCATCTATTATCACTATAGACCTTTATAAACCCGTAATCACTTGGACGTGTTTTCAGAGCATGCAATTGGCTTAACCAAACCTCAATAATCCAGGATCTAACATGAAAACAAGCAATGATGATTCACACAAAAATCCAGAGCGGCTGGTGCAGGCCTATGACCGGCTGTTTGAGCGTATAGCAGATGCTAAAAGTCACCCGGACGAAACGCTAGCGCAGACACTGGAAACCGCCAGGAAAAAGGCTGTTCACTTGGGTGAGGTGACGCGCGAAGAGGCGCAGCAGGTAGAAGAATTCCTCAGCCGTGACCTCTACAGTTTAGGCCACTACCTGGCTGCTGGCGGTCATGAGGTCGCCGACTGGCTACGGCTTGAAACACTCCTGCTCGAAAAGGAAGCGTTGTCCAAGTTGGACGACCTCGCCGACCAACTAAGGGTTGAATTCAAACACCTTAAAAAAGCAGCTAAAAAGTTAGATGAATGGCAGACGGGCGAAACCACTGGGATAGGAACACTGCAGTGCAAACAATGCGGCCAGCTCATTCACTTTCATAAAACCGGCCGCGTTCCGCCGTGCCCCAGATGTAAAACCAATACATTCCAGCGGGTGAAAGAGTAAGCGTCTGCGAACGGATAAATCTGCCGTGTTGAGAGTGGAGCAGCACTGTTAACCCGCCCCTAACATTGGAAGCAGATTAACAATTAAAGATGAAACCAGGCTTAGTAACTACGCCTCTAAAAAGACACCAAGCTACTCAGTACAAAGCGCATAAACCTCTTCAATAGAGGTAATACCTTTACGGGCAAGCTCAAGTCCGTTCTGCTGCAGGGTTCGCATGCCCTGGCTAACGGCAAGCTCAACTATTTCTTTTGCTGGCCGTCCCTCAATGATCAAACGGGAAATTTCATTATTCACAGACAATAACTCTGTCACCGTGGTGCGGCCGTGATAACCGGTGTAATGACATTTTAAACAGCCCTCACCATGTTTAAATTTTTCATCAGCATCAAGCTTAAGCGTTTCTCGAATATGCGAATCAATTTTTTCCTCAACAATGCATTCGAGACAATTGACCCTGATCAGGCGCTGGGCCATTACGCCAAGCAAGGTGGTGCTAAGCAGGTAGCTCTCTACGCCCATGTCCAACAACCGAGTCACCGTCGATGCTGCATCGTTGGTATGCAAGGTACTAAAAACCAGATGCCCGGTCAGTGCCGCCTTATTGGCTATGTGCGCCGTCTCTTCATCACGAATCTCACCAACCATGATGACATCGGGATCATGGCGCAGAAAATGCCGCAATGCCTCGGCAAAGGTATAACCCTTAGCCAAGGATATTTGCACCTGCTCTACACCCTCCATATCATATTCGACAGGATCTTCAACGGTAAGAATATGCGGATTGCGCTGTTTAACCTCGTTCAACACGGCATACAGCGTGGTCGACTTGCCTGAACCGGTTGGCCCTGTCACCAGAAAAATGCCATTGGGGCGGCTAATCATACGGCGGACTTTGTATAGGTCATAATCACTAAAACCCAGCTCATCCAGCGGCCTGAAACCGGCATCCTTATCGAGAATACGGATGACGACACTCTCGCCATTGACCGTCGGCACCACAGAGATACGCAGATCAATCTGTTTGCCATGACGCTGCAAGCGAGCGTGACCATCCTGAGGCAAACGCCGTTCAGAAATATCCATCTGCGCGGTGATCTTTACCCGGCTCACCAGGGCGGGTAACAGGGTGCGACTCAGACTGCGGATAAATTGTAACTTGCCATCAATTCTGAAAAAGACGTTGACCCTGTCCTTTTCAGGACGAATATTAATATCAGAGGCCTTACTGTTGACCGCCTGCAAGACAATCGAATTAAGCAGACGGACAATGGGTTTTTTCTTGGCCTCGGCCTCAATCATATGGGCGGCCTCATCCATGGCAGCGGCAGGCTCGATAATCGGGTCGAGTTTTAGGTCCTCAAGCGCTTCGATCTCTTCAAAGCTGCTGTAATGAGTATTCAGTGCCTCACCAATTTCCTCAGCCGAGGCCATGACAGTTTCTACATTCATTTTTGAATTGAAACGCAGCGCATCAATCGCTGCCGTATCCAGCGGGTTGACCATAACAACGACCAAAGCAGCATCAATTTCTGCCAACGGCACAACCTTATAGTGTTGTGCGATTTCTGGTGGTACGCGGGTAATTAGCTGCGACGGTATCTGGTAGGCCTCAATGCTGACAAACGGAATTGCCAACTTGCGCGCCAAGGCAATGCTCAATTGCTCAGGAGTCACCAGGCCAGACTCGATCAGTATTTGGCCAAGGTGATGGTTACCGGTTGTGTATGTATGCTGAATCTTCAGCGCTGTATCAAGTTGCTCTGTGTTAATAAGCCCCTCATCTAGCAACACCTGCCCCAGGCGAATATCAGGCATGCGCTTATGCACACTCAACAGCGCTCTGAGGTCTTTCTCATCTTTTAATAAATAGGTCTGCATCTGCAACTCTTTTCACACATCTAAATCCTATATATAGGGTCATCGCCCAAAGCGATCTGAGCTTTACCTTTTGTTGACGGCAATCCTTTTCCTGTGAGAACTTGTTTAAGTTGTTGTATATTTATCGAGTATCTCTATAATTTGATCTAGTATCTCTATGAAAAATTGAGGTTTTTCATGTTTTATAAAAAGTCAGAAATACGGCAGGCAAGAGTCACAAATAGGGATATCACCCTTTTCTTGCTGTCAATGACTTGACGATGACATATCTAACGGCAGCAGAATAAGCCTTAACTGGTTGATTTTATTAGAAATCAACAACCGACATAAAAGTTGGCATAAATATCGCTTAAGTAAAGGCAGTCAGGAGAGTTTGTTATGAATGCATTGATACAAGAAGTTGAACAACCACGCTACGACCGTCTCGGCAACCTTGCCTTGCCGGACAATGAAGATAATAAAGACGAGTTGCACAAGGCGCTGAAGCTATCCGGCATCCTGCAGACCACGCTGGAAGTCGACAAACTTATCGAAATCTTTGCCCATGAAATTATCAAACTGGTCGGCTATCAATGCATAAGCTACAGCCATAAGGAATACGCCATAAGTCATGTCATCGGCCAACCTGCCGAGCATTCATGCACCTACCGCCTGGTCGTTGCTGGCGAATCACTGGGCGAGCTGATCATCAGTCGCAACAAAAAATTCGCCAAGACTGAAACCACCCTCATTGAGTCGCTGCTGTGTGGCTTGGTCTATCCACTGCGAAATGCCCTGCTCTATCAAAAGGCAATTGAAGCAGCACACAAAGACCCACTCACTGGCATCAACAACCGAGCAAGTATGGATGAAATCATTGACAGGGAAGTCAACCTATCAACGCGTCACGGTTCAGAGTTATCGCTACTGGCAATTGACATTGACCACTTCAAAAAGGTCAATGACACCTACGGCCACGCCATGGGCGACTGCGTCATCAAGGCTGTTGCCGAGGCATCCAAGGCAGCCATTCGTACCTCAGACATGGTATTTCGCTATGGCGGTGAGGAGTTTCTCATCCTGCTCAGCAATACCGACCGCGAAGGCGCCACCCTGCTAGCCGACCGCCTGCGTCAGAAAATTGAAGATACCTGCATCATCTGCGACGGTACTCATGTCTCTGCCACCGTCAGCATCGGTGTCACCTGTATGAAAGCCACAGGAGACAGTCGCAGCGAACTGTTTTCTCGCGCCGATGCTGCCCTCTATCAAGCCAAGTCTTCCGGCAGAAACTGCTGCAAATTCTTTTCTGCAGAGGAGTAACCTACCTCTTCCACAATCTGATAGTGTCTACATTGTAAAAGCACTTACAGGACACCAGTATGCCTAAGCAACTGCATGTATTGATTGGCCTTAGTTTCGCCGTGCTGCTGCCTGGTATAGCGCAGGCGCAAGTAGATAACGACGCCATAACAGCACCACAAACCAGTAGTGTAAGCGTCATGCCCAGCCGCGGCATGACCATGACCACAGTCAAACAACTATTTGGCGAACCCGATCGTCGCCACCCAGCGGTTGGCACCCCCCCCATCAGCCGCTGGCAATATGATGGCATGATGGTTTATTTCGATTCGAAATATGTCATTCATTCAGTAGCCACGGACAACAACCACAAGTAAAATTCCAGTTTAGCTACGATCAACTACTAAGGATCCGGCACAGGCCGGATTTTTGCGTTCATGAATAAACAAAATACTGTACAGCTGCCGGCAGAATGGGCCCGACAAAGCGCAATCATGCTGACATGGCCTCACATGCATAGCGACTGGCAGCCATTTTTAGACGATGTTGAACCGGTCTTTTGTGATATTGCCTACCATAGCTCACTGCACGAACGGGTCTTGATTTCCTGTTGGGATGACAGCCACCAGGCACATATCAGCCATCTGCTGAGTGAACGCGGCACAAACCTTAATCAAATACGCCTTTACAAAATTACGTCGAACGACAGCTGGGCCCGCGATCATGGTCCCATCACTATTTTCAAACAACAAAAGCCTGTATTGCTGGACTTCAGTTTCAATGGCTGGGGTAACAAATATGAGGCCAAGTTCGACAACGCCATCAGTCGTCATCTATGCAGCCAAGGCGCCTTTGCGAACACCGAATTTGAAAGCATCGATCTGGTCTTGGAAGGCGGCAGTATCGAAAGCGATGGACTCGGCACCCTGCTAACCACTAGCCGCTGCCTGCTATCGCCACAACGCAATCCATCACTGGACCAGTCACAGCTGGAACAGCGGCTCAGCCAGCTATTGGGGGTTGACCGTTTCCTCTGGCTGGAACATGGTCATCTGGCCGGTGATGATACCGACAGCCACATCGACACCCTGGCGCGCTTCTGTTCCGTTGACACTATCTGCTATGTCAGCTGTGATGATCCAACCGATGAGCACTACGAACCACTGCAAGAAATGGCGACCGAGCTAACGGCATTCAGGCAGGCCAATGGTCAACCTTACAAGCTGGTTCCCCTGCCCATGACCCAGCCTATTCACAACGAAGATGGCGTGCGCCTGCCCGGCACCTATGCCAACTTTTTAATCATCAACAATGCCGTGCTGGCGCCAACCTATGAAGACGAACATGACAGCCTTGCCCTGCAACAGCTGGCGATGTGTTTTCCGGACAGAGAAATCATCGCCATCAACTGCAAGCCCCTAATCGAGCAATATGGCAGCCTGCACTGTGTCACCATGCAGCTAGCAGAAGGAGTACTGACTTAAGATGGCCGACAAAACTTTGAAAGTTGCACTGGTGCAACGCCATGTCAGTAACAACCTAGCAACAAATCTTGACGCCAACATCGACGCCATCAAGCAAGCCGCCGCCAATGGCGCTAAACTGGTGTTACTGCAAGAGCTGCACAACACTCACTATTTCTGTCAAACCGAAGACAGCAACAACTTCGACCTGGCAGAGACCATCCCCGGTCCCAGCACAGAAAAATTGGCTGCCTGCGCCCAGGAAAACAAGCTTGTCATCGTCGCATCGCTGTTTGAAAAGCGCGCCACCGGCCTCTACCACAACACCGCCGTGGTGTTCGAGCAAGATGGTTCGATTGCCGGCAAGTACCGCAAGATGCACATCCCTGATGACCCTGGTTTTCATGAGAAGTTTTATTTCACCCCGGGTGACCTCGGCTTTACCCCCATCGACACCTCGGTCGGCCGTCTTGGCATATTGATTTGCTGGGATCAATGGTATCCAGAAGCCGCGCGTCTAATGGCACTGGCTGGCGCCGAACTATTGCTCTACCCCACTGCAATTGGCTGGGATCAACGCGATGACCCGGCCGAGCAGCAACGCCAGCGTGATGCCTGGATCACCATCCAACGCAGCCATGCCGTCGCCAATGGCATCCCAGTGCTGTCATGCAACCGCTGCGGCCATGAGCCTGACCCCAGCCGCCAGAGTGAAGGCATACAGTTTTGGGGCAGCAGTTTTGTCGCTGGACCACAAGGTGAATTACTGGCCGAAGCGACACAAGATCAGGATGACATTCTCTATGCCGATGTCGACATGGGCCGCAGTGAAGAGATCCGCCGCATCTGGCCCTATCTGCGTGATCGTCGCATTGATGATTATGCCGACCTAAAGCTGCGTTATCGCGATTAAGCCAGCCATCTGCCACAGACGCTAGACGTGATTTATGAAATAATGAATCTCATACGCAAATAAAAAACAACGGGAAGAATAACGATGATTGTCATACTCGAACCAGGCATAGATAAATCCGGCGCCAAATACACCGCCGTCATGAATTATCTCAGCAACCAAGCCGGCATCCAGGTGCGCGTCCACGAAGAAACAGGCGCACAGCAAGTACTGACCGAACTCTATCTGGTCGGTGACACCAAAACTTTGGACAAAGAAGACATCAACGCCCTGCCCGGTGTGGAGCGCGTGGTACGCATATCACAAGAATACCGCGTCCTCGGCCGTCACAAAGACGACAAACGCTCCACCCATTTTGAATACAACGGCGTCACCTTCAGCCAGGACAACCTGCACATCTTTCCCGGTCTCTGTGCCGTTGATAATCCAACCCACGTCGAACAGATGATGAAGGCTTGCCAGGAACATGGCCTGGAAACTACCCGCATGGGTGCCTACAAACCACGCACCAGTCCCTATGCCTTCCAGGGCCATGGCAAAGACTGCCTGCCTTACGTTTTCGAACTGGCAGGCAAATACGGTATCAAGGTCATCGCTATGGAAGTGACCTGTGAACAACATGTTGTAGAGATTCAGCAGGCCTTGGAACAAACCGGCAACCCTACAGGCGTTATGCTGCAGATCGGCACTCGCAACACCCAGAATTTCGAGCTGCTAAAGGCCGTCGGCCGCCAGCAAGAGATGCCTGTACTGCTCAAGCGCGGCTTCGGCATCACCCTGGAAGAATCACTCAACGCCGCCGAATACATGGCCTCAGAAGGCAACCGCAAGGTCATCTTCGCCCTGCGCGGTATGAAGACCAACATGGGCGATCCGCACCGCAACTTCGTCGACTTCTCCCACGTCCCAGTGGTCAAGCGCCTGACCCGCATGCCAGTCTGTGTTGACCCATCACACTCAGTCGGCAGTCGCGAACAGTCGCCTGATGGTTTGATGGACGTCTTCCACGTCACCGCCCAAGGCATCGTTGCCGGCGCTAACATGGTACTGGTGGATTTTCATCCTGCCCCAGCCAAAGCGCTGGTGGATGGACCTCAGGCACTGCTAATGAGCGAACTGCCCTACTTCCTCGAAGACTGCCGCATCGCTCGCGAAGCCTACGAAGCCCGAGTTAAAAACATCAATCGCATTCGCCCGGCGTAACATAACTGCGCGATAATTGATCATGATGTAGCCCGGATGCCCACAGGGTATAAATAAATGAAGCCTGGAGAAATCCAGGCTTTTTTATTGCCCCGGATTCGACCAGAAGCCAGGGTGGGTAGCATCAGGCATACAAATCCAACAACTGCCCTTTACCTGCTTCAGTGACGGCCTTAGTCGCCAATGCATTTTTTTGGCCTGACTCACCAACCTTTGGCTCATTCAGGGGTGATAAAGAATCTTCCTGCAGCCTTTTTTCATCGTCCTTAGACCTAAGCTGTTGTAGCTCTTGAATACGTTGATTAAAAAGGGTTTGAGCCATACTTTCAGAACAACTGCCTGTAATTACACTCATCAGACTTCTCCAATACAACTCGACACAATAATTCTGACAGCCAATGCTCACAAAATCATCACGGACACTAACAATCCCCAGTTGCACTGCATGATAAGACGCATTCCGCGCCCCATAGGCTACATACTCGCAACATTAAACACCTACCATTTTCGCTCTCTCCAACCTCACCCTCTTCTCAAACTCCACCACTACAATCACGACCAGTGGTAATAAAAAGCAGACAGCCAGTTCTAGCATGTTCAACGGTTGGGTATTAAAGATCACATTCAAGGCTGGCACATAAATCACACACAGTTGCAGCACTATGGTCAGTAACACCGCACCTAGCAGCGGCAAGTTGCTGAACAGGCCCAATTGCCATAACGATTCTGTTTCGGAACGGATAACCAGTACGTGTGCCAGCTGGCAAAAGGTCAACACGGTGAAGACGATGGTTTGCCAGTTTTCTGAACCACTGCCAAAGGCCCAGGCCATCGCCGCCAGCGACAGAGCGCCAATCAATAGCCCAATCCAAACCATGTGTTGCCACATACCATGGACGAAGATGCTTTCGTTGGGCGGCCGTGGTGGGCATTGCATAATGCCGCGCTCGGCCGGTTCGGCCGCCAGGGCCAGGCCAGGTAGGCCATCCGTGACCAGGTTGATCCAGAGGATGTGGATCGGTAACAGCGGGATTGGTAGGCCAAGAAACGGGGCTAGAAACAATACCCAGATCTCGCCCGAGTTGCTGGTCATGGTGTATTTGATGAACTTACGGATATTGTCGAAGATACGCCGTCCTTCGCGCACAGCTTTGGCAATGGTGGCAAAGTTATCGTCCAGCAACACCATGTCGGATGCTTCACGGGCGACGTCGGTACCCTTCTCGCCCATGGCGACACCGATGTCGGCCCGTTTAAGAGCCGGGGCGTCGTTGACGCCATCACCGGTCATGGCGCAGTATTCTCCGACTTCCTGCAAGGCCTGGACGATAGCAATTTTTTGTTCCGGGCTGACGCGGGCATAGACCCGCAGTTGACGTACGCGCTGTTGCAACTTAGTCATGTCCAATCCCGCCAACTCATGACCTGTCAACAGCTGTTGCTCTGTTTCAGCAATGCCCAGCCGTTTGGCGATAGCTAGCGCCGTGGCTGGATGATCGCCGGTAATCATCACAGGGGTAATGCCAGCACTGAAGCAATCCTGCACCGCCTGTGGCACTTCATCGCGAGGGGGATCGATCAAAGCGACCAAGCCGAGAAACGCTAGCTCAGCCTCTACACTTGCCACGTCGGTCTCAGTTGGAAGCGCAGCCAGCTTACGGCTGGCCAGGGCCAGGACACGATAACCTTGTCCCGCCAAGGATTCGGCCTCATGCAACAAAGCCTGCTGATCTGCCACCGGACATAGGGGCAACAGCTGTTCCGGTGCGCCCTTGCAAAACACCAATACCTCATCGCCATTCTTATGCAGGGTCGACATCCGCTTCCGCCCGGAATCAAACGGCAGCTCGGCAATACGTGGCAGTTGTTGCATTAAGGCCTGCTTGTCGTAGCCATGCAGTTTGGCGGCTTGATAAAGAGCAAGCTCGGTCGGGTCGCCTTTGAGACCAGACTCAGACTCATCGACATCATTACTCAAGGCCAGTGCCTGACAAAATCGCTGTGCGGTCTCTGGGATCGATTCAGACAAACCGCCCTCAACAAAAAAACACTCGGCAGTCATCCGGTTCTGAGTCAGGGTGCCGGTTTTATCGGCACAGATATAGGTCACCGACCCCAGGGTTTCAACCGCTGGTAGGTTACGCACCAGCGCCCGGTGTTTGATCATGCGCCAGGCACCCAAGGCTAGCGCAACACTGATGACTGCTGGCAGGGCCTCGGGGATCGCCGCCACCGCCAGGCTGACCGCTGTGAGAAACATCACCAACAGCGGTTCACCGCGTAACAGGCCAACAACAAATATCACCACGCAGATCGCCAGTACAGCCAAGGCCAAGCGCTTGCCAAACAGGGTCAGCCGTTGTTGCAATGGCGTTTTGTTTTCAGCCGTCTTTTGCAGCAAAGCGGCAATCTTGCCCAGCTCGGTGGCCATGCCGGTGGCAATCACGATACCCCGGGCACGACCATGATTGATCTGGCTGCCCTTGAAGGCCATGTTGCAAGAGTCGGCGACAGTAAGTTGAGGCTGGGCAATGACATCCGCATGCTTGCTTACGCCCTGCGACTCACCTGTCAGCAGCGACTCGTTGACTTCAAGGCTGGCAGACTCAATCAGGCGCAGATCAGCGGGCACCACATTCCCCGCCTCCAGCAATACCAAATCACCCGGCACAAGCTCTGCAGCAGAGAGCTCATGAATAAGTCCATCACGAACGACTTGCGCCGATGGTGCCGCCATGGCCTTGAGTGCGGCCATAGCCCGTTCGGCACGATACTCCTGCACAGCACCAATCACTGCATTCAGAACCACTATCACCAGAATGGCAATGGTATCAACGGCATCACCAATCAGACCGGAGATCAGCGCTGCTGCCAACAGCACCATGATCATAAAGTCACGAAACTGATCGCTGAACATGCGCCATAAGGGCCGGCCCTTGCCCTCATCTAATCGATTATGGCCATATTGGGCCTGACGTTGCTTGATTTCTTTTTTGCTTAAACCCTGCTGCAAATCAGTGCCAAGCTGCTGCTCCAGCTGGTCGCTATTCAAACTGTGCCAGCGGGATTGAGTCATGGCTGCGCCATAAACTGATTCACAGCCAAGATGACCACAGCGGTAATCACGGCAATCAACAAGGCACGAGCACCGGTCCAGAGCCAGAAGCGATCGCTCAATCGGCCAAGAAAGACACCGAGCAGGAAGGCCAGCGTCAGGGCAATGATAATGGCAAAATCAAGCGGCGATACACTGACCAAAGATTCAGGCCAGAGCTGCTGCTGGAACATGAACAATGGCGAGAGAATCAACATCGCCAATAACAACGGCGAAAGACCGTTGACCAAGGCAATCAGCCACGGCATCAATCGCGCTGCTTCAGCATGGGCGCTTTCATCCAGCGAGGTGACCATGGACTTTTCCAGCTCTTGCAGTTCGTGTTGTTTCTCAGCCGCCTCACTGATGTAGGCACTGGAAAGGCCGCTCATAAACAGGGCAATGGCAGCACCGACACAAGCGCCGATAATGACATCAATAGAGATAGCCACACTGACACGAAAGCCCATTAACAAACCGAGCATGGTGAGTACGCCGTCAAAACCATTGGTAACAAAATAACGCCGGGCAATGCGGTGGGAATGACTCAGTTCAATCAGATAACGTAGCCGGGCAAACATCTCTGTTTCAATCCCAGTTATTCAGTGGCTGCCGTCACGGTCTCACCCTGCACATCCACCTCGTCTATGCTGTGCACCGATGCGCCCATCAACTTGATATGCTGGGTAATTGCCTCGAAATCAAGCCGTTCACCAGTGATACTGAGAATAATGCTTTGAGTCTTATCGTCGACTTCCTGCACTAGTAGGTTGACCTGGCATCGGGCATCAAGATCAGCCAGTTGACTGGCAAACTCCAGCGCATTAGGTTGATGAGGTTTCAGAACATCCAACACAATTCGAGTTACGACAGCCATAAATACACCTAAGCATAAGAAAAAAGCATGATAAAAATAGCTGCCATAAGACATCCTGGTGAGACTTGTGCAGCTAACTGTTATTGATATCTAGAATATTCTTATAGTTATAAAAAATAAAGTTATACATACTGTTAACAATGACAAGATCTATAATAAAGGGATCCAACACTGACTCTATCCAGTAACAGAATTTGGCCGACTCAAATCCAATAATAAGCAAAATAAACAGCGTAATCACACGCTCAATTGTGTCTATATAAGTGTAGAGCTCAGGTTTGTTATTTGCAGGAGCCAGCAATGCATAGCCTTACCGTAGATACATTACTCAGAATGATCCCAAGTCTCGCAGAACTTGATCCCAAACTATTACAAGAAACGGTCCAACTATCTCGGCTCATCAAACTCAAACCCGGACAGCACCTGTTTAGTGAAGGTGAGTCCTGCTTATTTCAAACCATAGTATTTGAAGGCGAAATTAAGATTCAAAAGATCTCCAGTGATGGCCACGAGATCATTCTCAACTACCTGAAACAGGGTCAGCAATGTAGTCTGTGCAATACCTGCCTGCTTGGAGAAAAACGCTATCCTGCTGATGCAATTGCAGAAACCGAGAGCACATGTCTGCTAGTGCCACGCCAACAGTTTTATAAGATTTTAGAACAAGCACCTGATTTCCGGCACAAACTATTTAGTGAAATCGAGCATGATATGCATAAATTAATA
>CAMYNQ010000088.1 GCA_947259785.1 uncultured Chromatiaceae bacterium
GTTCGCACAGGGTGCAGTCGATGCACTCTTCCGGGTCGATAACCAGGAAGTTTGGACCTTCGTGAAAGCAGTCTACCGGGCAGACGTCGACACAGTCGGTATATTTACACTTGATGCAATTCTCGGTTACAACAAAGGTCATGGCTCTTTCCTTTCTTTCGTTTTTTGTTTGTATAGATTGAAAAATTATAGCAGTTGTTTGAGTTGATAGAGCGCTTCCAGTGCTTGGCGTGGTGTCAGGTCGTCTGGATTGATTTCGCCCAGCTTATCGGTGGCCGGGTGGGGCTGTGGTTCAAACAGCCCTAGTTGTGGTTCGGGTGCAGTCTTGCTTGGCAGTGTGGTCGTAGCTGCAGTATTTTCCAGTTGGTAGAGGCGTTGTTTGGCGGCATTGATCACAGGGCGTGGTACACCGGCCAGGGCGGCGACCTGCAGACCATAACTTTGGTTGGCTGGGCCTTCCTTAACGGCGTGCATAAAGACGATGCTGTCGCCATGCTCGACGGCGTCGAGATGGACGTTAACTACATTGCTGTGTTGTTCGGGCATGGTGGTCAATTCAAAATAGTGGGTGGCGAACAGGGTGAAGGCGCTGACCTTGGCGGCCAGGTGTTCGGCACAGGCCCAGGCCAGCGACAGGCCGTCGAAGGTAGACGTGCCACGACCGACCTCATCCATTAACACCAGGCTTTGCTCGGTAGCGTTGTGGAGGATGTTGGCGGTTTCGGTCATCTCCACCATAAAGGTCGAGCGGCCGCCGGCCAGATCATCCGAGGCACCGATGCGGGTGAATATTCTGTCTATTGGACCAATGATGGCTGATTCCGCTGGTACAAAGCTACCAATGTGGGCCAGCAGTGTGATTAGGGCGGTCTGGCGCATATAGGTCGATTTACCGCCCATGTTAGGGCCGGTGATGACCAGCATGCGCCGCTCGTTGTCGAAGCGGGTGTCGTTGGGGACGAATGGTGTTTCCAGGTTTTGCTCTACCACCGGATGGCGGCCAGCGACGATGTTTAGACAGGGCGTGGTGATTAGCTCTGGTTTGCTCAGGTTTAGGCTGTCGGCTCGCTCGGCCAGGTTGGCCAGCACATCAAGCTCGGCCAGGGCGGCGGCGGTGGTCTGCAGCTCGGCCAGGTGCGGGATAAGCTGGTCCAGTAATTGTTCGTAGAGGGCCTTCTCGCGTGACAGGGCGCGTTCATTGGCGCTTAGTACCTTGTCTTCGAAACTCTTCAGCTCTGGGGTAATGTAGCGTTCCACACCTTTTAGCGTCTGGCGCCGCACATATTCGGCTGGCACATTATCAGCTTGCAGTTTGCTGACCTCGATGTAGTAACCATGTACCCGGTTGTAGGCCACCTTGAGGGTGGCGATGCCGCTGCGTTCTTTTTCCCGCACCTCCAGGTCGATTAGGTATTGACCAGCGTTCTGACTTAGGCCGCGTAGCTCATCCAGTTCGCTGTCATAACCGGGGGCGATGACACCGCCGTCGCGGATCACTACGGGCGGGTTGTCGATCACGGCCTGTTGCAGCAGCTTACTGAGTTCAGGGTATAAACCCAGGCGGGTGATGGTCTGCTGGATCTGGGGTGAGTCCAGATTGCTGACGCTGTTGACCACATCGGGCAGCAGGATCAGGGTGTCGCGCAGTTGGGCCAAGTCGCGGGGGCGGGCCGATTTGAGGCCGACGCGGGCGAGGATACGTTCCATGTCGGCGATGCCGCGCAGGACTTCGCGTGGATTCTCAAATCTCTGGTTTTCCAATAGTGTTTCAATGGCTTGCAGGCGATTATTGAGAAGGTTTTGATCTCGCATAGGGCGGTTCAACCAGCGCCGTAACAGACGGCTACCCATGGCGGTGCTGGAACGGTCGAGCACGTCGAGCAGGGTGTTGTCGCGGCCCCCCATCAGGTTGCTTTCCAGTTCCAGGTTGCGGCGGCTGGCGGCGTCCATTACCACGCTGTCTTCTCGCCGCTCGACGCGGATGCCGTGAATATGCGGCAGGTTGGCGCGCTGGGTATCGAGGGCGTATTGCATCAGGCAACCTGCGGCACAGATGGCACTGCTCATGGTTTCGCAACCGAAGCCTTGCAGGTCCTTGGTGCCGGTTTGCTCGGTTAGCAGGCGGGTGGCGGTCTCTTCTTCAAAATACCAGGGCGGTTGTTGACGCACCGGATAGCGGTCGTCGAGTTTGAGCATGTGGGTCAGTTCTTCACTGAGCAGCAGTTCGGCGGGTCTGATGCGTTCCAATTCGTCGCTGACAGCATCCTGATCCGTGACCTCCATGACGGTCATGCGGCCACTGGTGATGTCTAGACTGGCGATGCCGAACTGACTGTCAGTGCGACTGACGGCGCAGAGCAGGTTGTCCTGGCGCTCGTTGAGCAGGGCTTCGTCGGTGACGGTGCCGGGGGTGATGATGCGCACTACTTTGCGTTCCACCGGCCCTTTGGTGGTGGCAGGATCACCAATCTGTTCGGCAATGGCGATCGACTCACCTTGTCTGACCAGCTTGGCCAGGTAGTTTTCGGCGGCATGGAAGGGGATGCCACACATTGGGATAGGGTGGCCGTCAGATTGGCCGCGGGCGGTGAGAGTGATATCCAGCAGGCGGGCAGCCTTGCGGGCATCGTCAAAAAACATCTCGTAGAAATCGCCCATGCGATAAAACAGCAGCATGTCGGGGTGGTCTGCCTTGATGCGTAGAAATTGCTGCATCATAGGTGTGTGGCCGGTGGTTTTTGGTTTGGTTTTTTTTGCGCTGGCTGTTTCGTTCATGGATCTACTTCTTGAATTAACTCTCGCCCCGATGAGGGCGTAATTCTAACCCAGCTGGGTTTTAGATGTAGAGTGCTTTATTCGATTAGATAGGGAAGCAGGCTCAGCTGATTGGCTTTAAATTCATTTGTTTTGAGGTTGACGGACTAGAGCAAGTCGTCAGCCAAAATCAATCCGCATTAATCGCTAGGCAGATCTGCGCAGACGCTTTCTTTGCTGCTGGTATGAAATTATTTCAGCCTTGGGTAGGGGGTGGGTCTTAACCACAGTTTGTTCGTGTCGTGGCTGGTCTATTTCTTCGTTTGGCGGATAGATGGCGATGATTTCAAAGTCGCCAGGCCAGGGGTCATAGCAAAGCATGGATGCGATTTCTTCGAGCCCGCCCAGGACATCGCGCATAAGGATTTCTTCTTTTTTGGTTCCAGAAATAACGTGTTTACATAGTTTGTTAGACATCATTACAACCTCACATCTCTTCTGACATGGTTATCGGTTGTAGGGTGTCGAACTTGAAAATAAAATTCCGTGAAAATGTAGTGGTATCGGCGTTTAAATCAACTCTCTAAATGCTAAAAACCACCTGTAAACAAATTGTTATGAGATAAACTTAAAGCGTAAAAAATTAATCAATTTGTTTTGCGTAGGGGTGTAGGGTCTTAATCATGGCCTTGAATACTTTGGGGTTCCCGGCGATGACATGACCGCTTTCAAGGATTTCGTGGCCACCCTTGATGTCGGATATCATACCGCCAGCTTCCTGGATTAATAATAGGCCTGCGGCCATGTCCCAGGGCTTGAGATTCAATTCCCAAAAACCGTCCAGACGACCGGCTGCAACATAGGCGAGATCCAGGGCGGCAGAACCGGCGCGGCGAATGCCTGCTGTTGGAATGATCATCTGCTTGAGCATCTCTAGGTAGATATCCAGGTATTGTTGATCTTTGAAGGGGAAGCCGGTACCTAGTAGGGCTCCTTCCAGCCCTTTGGTCTGGGTGACGCGGAGGCGGCGGCCGTTCATCTGGGCACCGGCACCGCGGCTGGCGCTGAAAATTTCATCTTTCAGCGGGTCATAGACTACGGCATGTTCTAGACGGCCTTTTTGTTTGACTGCGATGGAGACGGAATACTGTGGAAATTGATGCAGGTAGTTGGTGGTGCCGTCGAGCGGGTCAATAATCCACTCGAATTCGCTATTGTTATCGCCTTCTGTCTGACCGCTTTCTTCTGCCAGAATGGCGTGATCGGGATAGGCCTTGCGGATGGTGCGGATGATTTCCTGCTCAGCCATGTTGTCAACTTCACTGACGTAATCATTTTCAGTTTTTGAAGTGATAGTCAGCTTGTCCATGTGCTCAGTGGCGCGCATGATGATCTCGCCAGCTTGGCGGGCGGCACGGGTAGCAATGTTGACGATCGGGTGCATGAGGCCGGTTCCTGAATTCTTAGTAAACAATCTAGATCTAAACGGGGCGCAAGGATACCAGAGAATGTCCTTTTATGTGAGATCCATATGCCAGATCTAGTAACGTGGATGAGGTAATCAGTCGATGTTCCGTTTAGAATAGGCGCATGAAAAAGAATATTCGAATTGTACTGGTTAATACGAGTCATCCTGGCAACATTGGCGCCGCCGCCAGGGCCATGAAAAATATGTGCTTGGAACGGCTTTATCTGGTTGAGCCTAAAGGTTTCCCTTGTGCTGAGGCTACTGCGCGGGCGTCAGGGGCTGATGATGTGCTGGCAAATGCAGTGGTCTGCGAAAGTCTGGGGCAAGCCTTGGACGGCTGCCATTTTGTGGTTGGCACCAGCGCTCGAAGTCGCCGAATTTCCTGGCCGGTGGCGGATCCTCGCCAGACGGCTGCTCGTGTAATGCAGGAGGCTCAGCAGGGGGATGTAGCCTTGGTGTTTGGTCGTGAGCACTCCGGATTGACGAATGAGGAGCTAGAGAAGTGCCACTTTCTGGTGCATATCCCGACTAACCCTGACTATTCTTCGTTGAACTTGGCGGCTGCGGTGCAGGTCTTATGTTATGAATTGATGCTGTTCTCGCCGGATGAAAATAGTCAGCTGGAGGATGAGGCGCGTGATTTGGCTTCGGCGGAGGAAATGGAGTCATTTTTTGAACATTTGGAACAGACGCTTGTAGAGCTGGCGTTTCTTGATGCCAATCACCCGAGAAAATTGATGCGTCGGTTGCGGCGCTTTTTTAACCGCGCTAGGCCGGATAAGACTGAAATGAATATTTTGCGCGGTGTATTGTCTGCTGCTCAGGGCAAAAAGTTGTATAGAACCAAATCCTAGTTGGTCTTTTAAGATATGTTCAAGTTAATATTTAGCGTCTTATTCAGCTTTAAATAGATTAGAGGCAGACTTTTAATGTTCGCTCGTATTCGTGAAGACATTCAGTGTGTATTTGAGCGTGATCCTGCGGCGCGCAATGTATTCGAGATTTTGACGACCTACCCGGGGCTGCATGCCGTAATGGCGCACCGTGTTAGTCACGTTCTCTGGAATATGGGGCTGAAATGGCTAGCACGGATGAATTCAACGCTGAGTCGCTGGTTTACCGGTATTGAGATACATCCTGGAGCCAAGATCGGCCGACGCTTTTTTATTGATCATGGCATGGGTGTGGTGATTGGTGAAACGGCTGAAATTGGTGATGATTGTACGCTTTATCATGGTGTAACTCTGGGGGGAACCAGTTGGGATAAAGGAAAACGGCACCCAACGCTTGCTAATAATGTAGTGGTTGGCGCGGGCGCAAAGGTGCTAGGGCCGATTACGCTGGGTGATGGTAGTCGGGTAGGGTCAAATGCGGTGGTGGTTAAGAGTGTTGCGTCAGAAGAGACTGTGATTGGTGTGCCGGGACGGTTGGTAACCAAGGCGGGGTCTGAAAAGGATAAGAAACGTCAGGTAATGGCCAAGAAAATAGGCTTTGATGCCTATGGAATCACTCAGGATTCTGATGACCCAATGGTACAGGCCGTTAACCTTATGCTTGATCATATTCACGCCATGGATAGTAAGATGAAGTCCATGTGTGAGGTGATTGAGCAGCTAGGGGGGCGGGTGGAGGATATCCCCTTACCGAGGCTGGATTCCCTCGAAATTCAGGGGGGGGATGAAAAACAGTCAAAAAATGAGGGCAATACCTTAGTCGGTGACAAGGAATAATACTTGACTATCATGGTCGGGTATAGTATTATCCATTCAATAGATGTGGCATTATATTGGTTTGAATGTAGTGCATATTATAAAGAGGGTTTGCCATGAGACTTACTACGAAGGGTCGTTACGCAGTAACGGCAATGTTGGATCTGGCTCTGCATGCGACAGAGAAACCTGTGCCTTTGGCTGATATTTCACAGCGTCAGGGCATATCCCTGTCGTATTTGGAGCAGCTATTTTCACGCTTGCGTCGTCAAGGTTTGGTTGATAGTGCTCGCGGCCCAGGTGGCGGTTATCGTCTAGCACGCACTGCTGCAGAGATAGCTGTTGTTGATGTGATTAATGCCATTGATGAAAACGTCAATGTGACTCGTTGTGGTGGGCGGGGTGATTGCCAGGATGGTGAGCCATGCCTTACCCACGATTTGTGGTGTGACCTGAGTAAGCAGATTCATGACTTTCTTGCTGGTATTGATCTGCAGCAGTTGGTTGAGCGTCGTTCAGTCAAGGCTATTGCGCAAAGGCAAGATGGTATTGAGGCTGCTGCTCAATTTAACGCGATTACTGATACTGATAGGGAAGCGCTTGCTACTCCTTGAAATAGGTTTTAAGGGACTGGTTTTGCCGCTGGCGGAGTAGGGTATGACTGCGTACCTGGATCATAATGCATCCACTCCTATTGATGGGCGTGTGTTGGATGAAATGCTGCCGTATTTGAGGTTTCATTACGGTAACCCTTCCAGTGTCTATCGCCAGGGGCGTATAGCACGACAAGCGATAGAAACGGCAAGACAACAGGTTGCCCTGCTTGTAAATGCACATCCATCCCAAGTGGTATTTACCAGTGGAGGGACAGAGGCCAATAACCTGGCGCTAAAAGGTTCGGTTGTTGCTCCCAAATGTGTAGCGGTGAGTGCTGTGGAGCATGCCTCTGTTTTGGCTTCGGCACAGCAGTTGGCGATAGAGGCCTGTCAGCTTGTTCGTATCGAAGTTGATGAGGATGGTTTGATTACCGAGGCGGCAATGTCTAGGGCGCTGGCATCAGGCCCCAAGCTGGTTTCCATTATGTTGGCTAATAATGAGACTGGTGTGATACAAGATGTTGCTCGATGGGCTGATATGGCCGTGTCGGCCGGGGCTTTGGTTCACACCGATGCGGTTCAGGCTGTGGGCAAGGTGGAAGTGGATTTTTCCGCCTTGGGTGTTCAGCTTCTGAGTCTGTCTTCGCACAAGCTGTATGGCCCCAAAGGGGTTGGTGCTCTGGTGTTGGATAAGCGAGTTGAATTGGCTGCCCAAATGGTTGGTGGTGGTCAAGAGCAGGGTTATCGCAGTGGTACTGAAAATGTGGCAGCGATTGTTGGCTTTGGTAAAGCAGCAGAATTGGCTCGGTTGGAGTTACAGCCGCGCCGCTTACATACGATAAATCTGAGGCAAAGGCTATTACAGCAGTTGTCGCAGATTGAAACGGTGGCTGTTTTTGCTGGTCAGGTTGAGTGTTTGCCGAATACTGTATTTTTGGCTGTGCCCGGTATTGATGGTGAGGCGTTGTTAATGGAAATGGATCGCGCGGATATAGCTGTGTCGAGTGGTTCAGCCTGCGATAGTCAGAAGAGCGGAGCGAGTCAGACGCTGTTGGCTATGGGGGTTGATGAAAGTCTGGCTAGGTGTGCGGTGCGAGTCAGTATCGGTAAGGATAATACTGATCAGGATGTCGATGCATTTGTATCGGTAGTGAAGCAGCAAATAAAGGCCTTGCAGGAAAATGCCATGTTGGCATGGGCTTGATGATGGCGTTATGCAAAGGATGTTGTGGTGGAGATAGTTAAGAATATGAAATTACCTATTTATCTGGATTACTCGGCGACTACGCCAGCAGATTCACGAGTGGCTGAGAAAATGGCAGCTTGTATGACGATTGAGGGTGATTTCGGTAATCCGGCATCACGCTCTCATGTGTTTGGCTGGAAAAGTGACGAGCTGGTTAATGAGGCACGTCAGCATGTAGCTGCGTTGATTAATGCTGATCCCAAAGAGATTGTTTGGACCTCCGGTGCAACTGAATCAGACAATCTGGCCATCAAAGGTGCGGCTCATTTTTATCAGCGTAAAGGCAAACATATTATTACCTGTAAGACCGAGCACAAGGCAGTATTGGATGCTTGTCGTCAGCTTGAGCGCGAAGGTTATGAAGTGACATATCTCGATCCGGAAGAAAGTGGTCTGGTTGATTTGGCCAAGCTTGAAGCGGCCATGCGTGATGATACCGTCCTTGTTTCGATCATGCATGTGAACAATGAAATTGGTGTAATTCAGGATGTTGCTGCCATAGGTAAGTTGTGCCGTTCACGAGGCATTATTTTTCATGTCGATGCCGCTCAGAGTGCTGGCAAGGTTGAGATTGATCTGGCCAATCTTGAAGTTGATTTGATGTCGTTTTCAGCGCACAAAATTTATGGCCCAAAAGGCATTGGTGCACTGTATGTTCAGCGTAAACCACGGGTGCGTATCGAAGCGCAAATGCACGGTGGTGGTCATGAGCGCGGTATGCGTTCGGGTACACTGGCGGTGCATCAGATTGTTGGCATGGGAGAGGCTTTCCGTATCGCTAAAGAAGAGATGGCTGAAGAAAACTCCCGCATTCTTGCCTTGCGTAATCGCCTTTGGAATGGTCTCAAAGATATGGAAGAGGTTTACTTGAATGGTGACCTTGAACATCATGTCGCCGGTAACCTTAATGTTAGCTTTAATTTTGTTGAAGGTGAATCATTGATCATGGCGCTGAAAGATATCGCAGTGTCTTCAGGGTCGGCTTGTACTTCGGCCAGTCTTGAGCCTTCTTATGTATTGCGCGCCATTGGTCGCAATGATGAGTTGGCGCACAGCTCAATTCGCTTTAGCATTGGTCGTTTTACGACCGAAGAAGAGATTGATTACACTATTCAGTTGGTGAAGAGCAAGGTCGCTAAACTGCGCGATCTGTCACCACTGTGGGAGATGTACCAGGACGGAATAGACCTAAATAGTGTTCAGTGGGCTGCGCATTAATCGCAGCGGTAAGACTGAGAGGAAAAGAAAATGGCATATAGCGAAAAATTGATGGATCACTACGAGAACCCACGCAATGTTGGTTCCATGGATAAAAAAGACGCCTCAGTGGGTACTGGCATGGTCGGTGCGCCAGCCTGTGGCGATGTAATGAAATTGCAGATCAAGGTGAACGAACAGGGTGTGATCGAAGATGCGCGCTTTAAGACCTATGGCTGTGGTTCAGCAATTGCTTCAAGTTCGTTACTGACGGAGTGGGTCAAAGGTAAAACTTTGGATGAGGCTTCAGAAATCAAGAATTCGCAAATCGCTGATGAGCTGGCTCTACCGCCGGTCAAGGTGCATTGCTCAGTATTGGCGGAAGATGCAATCAAGGCGGCTATTGATGATTTTAAATCAAAGCAGACCGCTGAGAGTGAAGCGTAAACGTTTCTGTTGAAGGTAAACTGATGGGTATTACGTTGACAGAAAAAGCGGCCAACCACGTCAAGAAGTTTCTTGAAGATCGTAGCGATGGTGAAGGGTTACGGTTGGGTGTTAGAACCAGTGGTTGTTCCGGTATGGCTTATGTGTTGGAATTTGCCGATAAGATTGAAGCAGAAGACCAGGTATTTGAAGATCACGGCGTGAAAGTTATCGTCGATTCAAAAAGCCTGCTCTATCTGGATGGAACTGAGCTTGATTTTGTCAAAGAAGGCCTTAATGAAGGGTTTCAATTTAATAACCCGAATGTTAAAGATGCTTGTGGTTGTGGTGAAAGCTTCAATGTCTGATTTAAATAAACGCAGTGGATTTTAGTCAAAGCTATTTTGAATTGTTTGGTCTGGCCGAAGGATTTGAAGTTGATGTAAAGGCTTTGTCTAGCCGTTTCCAGCAATTGCAAAAGACGCTACATCCGGATCGGTTTGTTAATGCAACTGAGCACGAGCGGCGTATTAGTTTGCAGCAGGCTGCTCAGGTTAATTCCGCTTTTCAAACTCTGAAAGACCCGTTGGCGAGGGCGCGTTATCTGCTTGAGTTAAAGGGTTTGGTCGTGGATGATGAGCAGGCCACGATTCGTGATATTGACTTTCTTGAGCAGCAGATTGATTTGCGCGAGGAGTTGGCAGCGATCCGCGATAGCGCTGACCCACATGGTTCTCTTCTGAGCTTTATGACTCAAATCGAGCAAACGGTTAAGGCTTGTGTGGAACAACTGAAACGAAACTTTGCTGCCGCAGATGGTGCCACATTGCAACAGAGTCAAATGATTGTGCACCAATTACAGTTTTTATATCGTCTCAGGCAAGAAGCTGAGACGCTGGAAGAAGAGCTGCTTTAGCAGATTCAAATAACCCAAAGACTTCAAATAATGGCATTACTTCAGATTAGTGAACCTGGTCAGTCGGCTGCGCCGCATCAGCATCGTTTGGCGGTGGGGATTGATTTAGGTACAACCAATTCACTGGTGGCTTCGGTGCGCAGTGGCGTGGCCGAGACCTTTGCTGACCATGGTGGTGAGCACTTACTACCTTCTGCGGTTAGATATCTGGATGGTGGTCAGGTCGAGGTTGGCCAACTGGCGCATCAGGCTGCACCAAAAGATCAGCAAAACACGGTTGTCTCGGTTAAACGTCTGATGGGGCGAGGCCATGCTGAGGTTCAGCAAATGCACCTGCCCTACGAATTTGTGAAAACGGATTCTGCTGTGCCACGTATTCGTACAGTTGCCGCTGACGTTAGCCCGGTTGAGGTTTCAGCGGAAATTCTTAAATCGCTCAAGCAGCGTGCAGAGGAAACTCTGGGTGGAGAGCTGGTGGGGGCCGTGATTACCGTGCCAGCTTATTTCGATGATGCTCAGCGTCAGGCCACCAAAGACGCGGCGCGTTTTGCTGGTCTGAATGTCTTGCGGCTGTTGAATGAACCCACAGCCGCAGCTGTGGCCTATGGCCTGGATTGCGGCTCTGAAGGTGTGCATGTGATCTATGACCTGGGTGGTGGCACCTTTGATGTATCAATTTTGCGTTTTAGTCGTGGTGTATTCGAAGTGCTGGCGACGGCTGGTGATTCGGCCCTCGGAGGTGATGATTTTGATCGCCTAATTGTTGATTGGATGCTAAAACAGGCAGGGCTTGGAAATAATGAGCTGAGAGGTTCACGGGCATTGTTGCATCAAGCTCGCGACATTAAAGAACAGCTTACTGATGCAGAGTTGGTTGATGTTAGTGTCGAACGTCCTGATAGTTCTGTTTGGCAGGGTCAATTGAGCCGCGATGAATTTAATCAACTGGCTGACGGTTTAATTAAAAAGACATTGTTGCCATGCCGTCGTTCGTTGCGTGATGCTGGCATCGAACTGGAAGAGATAAAAGATGTGGTGATGGTGGGTGGCTCAACACGCGTGCCACGGGTTCGTGAGCTGGTAGGTGAATTTTTTCAAACCGAGCCGTTGGTAGATCTTGATCCAGATAGGGTTGTGGCGATTGGTGCAGCAATTCAGGCTGATGTCTTGGCGGGCAATAAGCCCGATAGCGAAATGTTGTTATTAGATGTGATTCCACTGTCGTTGGGTTTGGAAACCATGGGTGGTCTAGTTGAAAAACTGGTGCCACGGAATACCACTATTCCAGTAGCGCGGGCGCAGGAGTTTACCACTTTCAAAGATGGCCAAACGGCAATGAGTGTGCATGTATTGCAGGGTGAACGTGAGCTGGTTAGTGATTGTCGTTCATTAGCACGATTTGAGCTACGAGGTATTCCGCCAATGGTGGCTGGAGCGGCGCGGATTCGCGTTACCTTTCAGGTCGACGCTGATGGTCTGTTAAGTGTTGTGGCTGAAGAGTTGAGCCAGGGTGTCAAAAGTAGTATTGAGGTTAAGCCGGCTTATGGTTTGAATGAGGGTGAGATTGAGCGGATGTTGCGAGACTCATTTGATTACGCCAAAGAAGATATGGCTGCGCGAAATCTACGTGAGCAGCAGGTTGAGGCCGATCGTGTGCTTGAGGCCATTAATGCAGCGCTGGCAGTGGATGGTGAGGCTTTATTGACGACAGAAGAGCGGGCCAGCATCGATTCTGTTCTTGTAGTATTGCAGCAGGCCCGTAGTGGAGACCAGATTCAGGAAATCAAACAGGCAATTGAAAGTTTGGATCAGATGACGGCAGAATTTGCTGCACGACGTATGGATGCCAGCGTTCAGAAGGTCCTCAAGGGCCATAAATTAGACGAATTTCAGAGTTAAGTAGTTATGACCAAAATTATTTTTTTACCCCATGAAGAGTTGTGCCCTGAGGGGCAGGTGTTTGAAGTTGAGCAGGGCATCACAATCCTTGATGCCTGTTTGGCCAATGGCATTGAGCTGGAGCACGCCTGTGAAAAATCATGCGCTTGTACCACCTGTCATGTCATCGTCCGTGAAGGTTTTGATTCGCTTAGCGAGGCGACTGACGATGAAGAGGATATGCTAGACAAGGCCTGGGGCTTGGAGCCAGAATCTCGTCTTGGTTGTCAGGCTGAAGTGGCTGATAACGATCTTGTCGTAGAAATCCCTAAATACACCATAAATATGGTATCGGAAAACCATTGATTTTAAAGGGAGTTTAATTAAATGAGCCTGAAATGGACTGATTCACTTGAGATTGCCATAGCTCTGGACGACGCTAAACCGGATGTGGACCCCAAAACAGTGAGATTCACGGATTTGATGGAATGGGTGTTGGCGCTGGACGAATTTGGAGATGATCCAGCCCATTGCGGTGAGAAGATTCTCGAGGGCATTCAGCTGGCCTGGATCGAGGAGCGGGAGTAATGCCATTGATATCCTTAGGGCGATTGTTTGTTGGCCGCTAAACGGTTAAAATACGTCAGATTTTTTGAGCTAGCACCAGCCCGCGATTCACGCGGGTTTGTTCTATCTAAGCCTATGAAAATGGAGAACTATTGTAATGGCCGTTGAACGTACTTTTTCTATTGTAAAACCTGATGCAGTTGCCAAGAAT
>CAMYNQ010000089.1 GCA_947259785.1 uncultured Chromatiaceae bacterium
CTGTCGATCATGACGGCGACTTCGTTGGTGGCCTCGCGTTTTGTTTGCATGCCGGCCGCCAGCGCCTTGGGGTGTGGGCCATGGCTAAAGCCTGAAGGATGAAAGCTGATCATGCCGGGGTGGATGTTGTCACGCGAGAAGAATTCACCCAGATGATAAAAGATCACTTCGTCATAGTCTTCATTGCTGTGAAAGAATGGCACCTTAAGTGCGCCGGGATCACTTTCCATTGGTCGTGGGCAAAAGGTGCAGACGATAAAACGTGAGCTAACAAATGTTGCGTGTGCCGAAGGCGGCAGGTGATAGCGATGGCTCATCAGTGGTCGAATGTCGCGCCAATTGACGCGCATAGGCATCAGCGTGCCTTGCCAGCCGATGGCATCTAAGGGATTAAAGGGGAAGGTAATGGTGCTGATCTGGTTACGGCGTTTTACCAACACCTGCCATTGATTTTCATCTTGCTGCTGTTTGAACATCTCATCGATGGTTGGCACATCAAGCATGCCGGGGTCGAAGATGGCATGTCGCCCGGCGATGCCTTTGTCCGCCAGGGAGTATCTATCATTGGTCGCTTCAATGACTAAAGCGGTTACGGTTTCATTGCTATCGATGCGCCACAGCGTGCCGCGAGGGATGGTGATGTAATCACCTTCGCGAATACTGAGATGACCATAGTCACAATACAGCTCTGCGTTACCCTGATGAACAAACAGCAGCTCATCACCATCGGCATTACGGACTAGATGATCCATTGCCCCTTGTGTGTGCCATAGGCGAATCTGTGTCTGGGCATTACCGAGTAGCGGTTGCGCCTGCCACAGCGTGGTGCTGTGGTTTGGCAGTTTGTTGGTGTCAAAGGCGCGCGGTCTGAGTGGGCCTTCAAAGTTGCTCCAACTTGTTGGTGGATGGCGATGATACATCTGTGTTGCTGGACCAAAAAAACCTTCGCGCCCCAGCTCGCGTTCATAGCTGTGTTTGGGTAAATCAGCATGGGCTTGGCGTGAGGTCTCGCCTTCACGTCGGGGCAGGTTTATGTCGCTAGCCATTAGATGACTCCCCGTTTGATTTGATCTCTTTCTATGGATTCAAACAGGGCTCGGAAGTTGCCTTCGCCAAAGCCCTGGTTTCCCTTACGCTGAATAATCTCAAAAAAGATTGGCCCGATGACGGTTTTAGTAAAGATCTGCAATAGCAGTCCATTGTTATTTTCCAGATCGCCATCGATAAGAATGCGATGCTGGCGCAAACGTTCTAGATCTTCGCCATGGCCGGGCAGGCGTTCATCAATCTTTTCATAATAAGTGTCTGGCACATCCATCATTTCAATACCATTGGCATGCAATGTTTCTATGCTTTGATAAATATCATCAGTGGTCAAGGCAATGTGTTGTATGCCTTCGCCGTGATAGGCGTCGATGTATTCTTGGATTTGTGATTTTTCATCCGCAGGCTCATTGATGGGGATGCGTATCTTGCCGCAGGGGCTGGTCATGGCCCGGGACTTCAGGCCGGTTGCCAAACCGGTAATATCGAAGTAGCGGATCTCTTTAAAGTTGAACAGCCTTTCATAAAAGTCTGCCCAGGTGTTCATCTGTCCTTCATGGACATTGTGGGTCAGGTGATCAATCTCGAGTAGGCCGACGCCCTTTGGGCTTAGCCCGATGCCTTCAGTGGGCACAAAATCGACATCATAGATTGAACCGTTGTCATAACGATCTATCAGATAAAGGATGCTGCCACCGATGCCCTGGATGGCTGGGATGTTGAGTTCCATTGGCCCTATCTTGCCCTGAAAAGGTTTGGCGCCGGATTTTAAAACTTGATTGTAAGTATGGGCGGCATCTTTAACGCGGATGGCAAATGCACAACAGGATGGCCCATGCTTTGCGGCAAAACTTTGAGCAAAACTGTCTGGCTCATGATTAATTATAAAATTGATGTTGCCCTGGCGGTAAAGCACCACATCTTTGGAGCGGTGCCTAGCAATGGCATAAAAGCCCATTTGTTGGAAAAGTTTTTCCAGGGCGCGTGTGTCAGGGGCGGTGTATTCTACAAACTCAAAACCGTCAGTCCCCATCGGGTTGTTGGTGTTGGTCATGGTGACACCTCGCTCGCTGATGAGCAGAGACCCGTGTTGATTAATCAGCGGTTATTAGTGAATGGCTATTTCCTTGTGTAATTTGATTGAATATTAATGGCTGCATATATAAATATCGGCACATTTAGTCGATAACCAAAGAAATGATTTAACGACACAATTTGAAGTGTTTTGATGAAAGCATAAGTGGCCCGTTCTGGGCAGATTATGATTATATGAAATTATAGTCGACCTGAAGAACTGCGTAAGCAGTCAAGCGATATTCAGTTATAAAATGAGTGCATTCAGCCTGGTGTGTTAATGCGAGTATTCTGAAAATTGACGGGAGTTACTACAGATTGTGTGAAAGATATCGCATTTTCAAAAGTTTTAAATATATTTCCCGCTCCAATATTAAAGTCAAACGAACATATTCACCTGGGTAATATACATTTAATATGTGTGTACGAAACCATAGTGTGTCCATTTTAGCCAGCTTATGGTTATTTGGAAGCATAGTTTGATCGCAATTTCTAATAGCCGCAAATGGCAGCTCTGTCGTGCGGTTTCAATCGGTCGATGCAACATCTAATCTCTAATAATAGAGAGGAGGATGTTGAAAATGAAATATCGACAAAGAACTTTTTACACCGAGGAACAAAAAGCCATCATGTGGGATCGCTAGCAAAAAGGCGAGACACTAGGCGCTATAGCCAGGCTATTTGATCGATACCATTCATCCATTGAGCGCATCATCGCTGAGTCAGGTGGTATTAGGCCAGCTCCACGTCAACGGTCTTCACTATGCCTGTCTTTAGCAGAGCGTGAAGAAATATCTCGTGGTATTGCCGCAGGGCAGTCTCTCCGGGCAATTGCTACTTCACTGAATCGTGCACCTTCAACGATAAGTCGTGAAATTGATCGTAATGGTGGGCTGAATAAATACCGAGCCAGTCAGGCGGACAAAGCGGCCTGGGATCGTGCACATCGCCCCAAAATCTGTAAACTGGTTGAGTATCGACCATTAGCACGTATTGTGGCCAAAAAACTGAAGTCGGAATGGTCTCCAGAACAGATTTCCGGATGGCTTAAGCAGGTCTATCCAGACAATGAGAACTACCAGGTGTCGCACGAGACAATCTATCGCAGCCTTTATATCCAAGCCCGCGGTGCCTTGAAAAAGGAGCTATTACAGCATTTAAGGCGAACGCGTGTTATGCGTCGTTCTCGCCATCACACACAGAAGACACCGGATCACGGACAAATTACCGAGGCCATCTCAATCAGTGGGCGTCCCGCATCAGTCGAAGATCGCGCTATTCCGGGTCATTGGGAAGGCGATTTGATAATGGGAAGTAAAAATAGCCAGATCGCAACATTGGTAGAAAGAAATACCCGTTATGTTTTATTAGCTAAAGTTGATGGCAAAGACAGCAAAACGGTTGTTGATGCTTTAATAAAACAAGCCCATAAGTTACCACGTGAGCTATATAAATCACTGACATGGGATCGCGGAAAAGAGTTGGCAGAGCATAAACGTTTTACCTTGGCTACCGACATCAAGGTCTATTTTTGTGACCCTCATCATCCTTGGCAACGGGGTTCCAATGAAAATACGAATGGGTTGTTAAGACAATATTTCCCCAAAGGAACAGACTTATCAGCACACTCACAAGCGAAGTTAAACGCAGTAGCAAGAAGACTAAACGATCGCCCCAGAAAAACGCTAGAATATAAAACACCTGCGGAACGATTTAACCAGTGTGTTGCATCGACCGGTTGAAACCGCACGCGATTGCAGACATTGCCCCCGACATAATTCAAAACACCAATGAATGGGGCGTTACCTAATATTACTAATTGACAATGTGGTACCGCAATCCATAAGCTATCGCACATGAAACGCTTTCTCACCTACTTCCTATTAATTGCCAACCTATGCTCTGGCGTGGCCTTGGCCTGGGATAGTCATCCCGAGGCGATGTTTGGCCATGATGTTGCTATGGCTGAATTGGCAGAGGTAGATGATCACGACCACCCCGATGGCGATCTTCACCATGAGGACCACTGTTGTCATGGTGCTGCGCATCTAATGGGGATTCCCCCTGTCGCCGAGCATGCATTTGAAAATGGGCGTCAGTCAGCGTTTGCCTCATTAAATCATTCACTTCCTTTACCCTACATAGCACCACATTTACGCCCTCCCAGGGCCTAATTCTTTCTATATGTTTTAAGTCCCACATTCCTGCAAAGGGCTGTGGAGGTTTGCTTTGACGTTGTTGAAGGAATTTATTCATGTCTTTAAGAAGTTACCTGTTGGCAGGGCTGTTGCTCTGTCACGCTAGTGGTGCGTGGGCGGCGATGGCTCCCTATGCGCAGCCACAGTTACAGATAAAAGCAGTGGGCGAGAAACAGCCCGCTGATTTACAGTTACAACATTTTATTCAAGAGGTATGGGAAAAAAGCCCATCGGTACAGGCGGCTCAAGCGGGGATTGATGCTGCGCAGGCCCGTGCCAGAGGTGCCGGACAGGCACTCTATAATCCCAGCCTGGAGTTGGAAGCCGAACGTAGCGACATCAACACCACGACCGTGGGTATTTCACAAACCATCGACTGGAGCGGTAAGCAGGATGTGGTGTCACAATCGGCGTTGATTGATGTTCAAGCAGCCACGGCCAATCTCACATCTGTGCGCCAGCAGGTGGCAGTAAGTACATTGGCAGCTTTGGCCGATGTGCTTGCAGCTCAAGCTCAACGAGACCTGGCATTAATGCGTAGCCAGTTAATGAAGCGTTTTGTCGATACTGTCTCTCAACGCTTTGATGCAGGTGATACTTCATCTCTCGATAAAGCATTGGCTCAAGTGGCCTATAGCGAAGCGCTGATCCAGCAGGCAACCAGTGAAGGTGTGTTGGCAGAAGCACGAGCCGTATTGCTGGTGGAAACAGGTATTAATGCAAATGTCTGGCCAAAACTACCGCAAACACTGGAACCACCGCCGGAGCGTTATATGGCTGGCGAGCTGTTAAATCGTTTGCCTGAACTCCAAGTCCAACAACTTCAGTGGCAGCAGAGCAAACAAGCTATTCGTATGGCTGACCGACAAGGTCGTGCTGACCCTACGATTGGCATACGAGGGGGACGTGAAGGCTCAGAGAATCTATTGGGCCTGAGCTTGGAGATCCCCATGTTTGTACGTAACAACTTTAGTGCGGAGGTAGAGGCTGCCTCTAAACAATCGATAGAGGCAGAGTTCGTATACCGTAACGCACATCGGTTGGCCAAGGCCAAACTCGATAGTGCTTGGGGACGTTTTTATCACGCTAGTCGTGCAATTAAGGCATGGGCACTGACGGGACAAAAAGCGCATTCTGAGCAAGCACAACTTATCGAACAGCTTTGGAAAAGCGGCGAACTGAGCGCTAGTGACTATCTGATTCAGGCCAAACAAAACATCGACACCCACAGCGCTGCCGTCAGCTTGATTGCTGAGGTTTGGCGCGCCCACTTTGCCTGGTTAGAAGCTTCTGGCCAAGTCGATCAATGGTTAGGGCTGGAAACAACAAATTCTGGAGTATCTCAATAATGAAGATTTTTTACTTACTGATTTTGGCCAGCATGAGCACGCCTGTTGTGATGGCGCAAGGTAAAGCACATGACCACGGCCATGAACACGAAAAAGAACACGCTCACGAAACCGAAGATGAATTTGATTTTGGCGGTATGGGCTTTGGTGAGGAGGACGATCATCACGACTCCTTAGATCATAGTGAGCACCGCAGCCATCGTGACAGCCTAGATGATGGACACGGACATGACGACCATGGAGAGGAGCGTCACGACGTACACGATGATCACGGGCACGGCCATGGACATGGAGTAGAAGCTGACTATGCCGAGCTTAGCGAAAACCAGCAAGCTTACGCAGGTGTTGAAACCATTGTTGTATCGAAACAACGTCTGCCTGAAGTACTTACTGCACCAGGTGAAGTGGTGGTAAATAGCTATCGCACTACAGCAGTCACGCCACGTGTAAGTGCCCAGGTAATCAAACGACATGTGCGTTTGGGCGATCACGTAAAAAAAGGTCAATCGCTTATCACCCTAAGTAGCGTAGCCATGGCAGAAGCACAAGGCGCGTTGTTGGAAGCAGAGATTGAACTCAAACGAGTCAAAGAGTTGGGGCGGAAAGTTGTCTCTGAGAAACGTTTTATCGCTGCTCAAATTGCCTATCAAAAAGCGTATTCCCAAGTCAGTGCATACGGCATGACCAACCGCCAGATAGATAAACTGGTGAAAGAAGGTGATGCAGCCAAAGCCAATGGGCAGTTTCAACTACTCTCGTTCCAGAATGGAACTATCATCAGTGATGAGTTTGTCATAGGGCAGATTGTCGAACCGGGTGATTTACTGATGCAAGTGACCGATGAGTCACGCTTGTGGGTTGAGGGACGCCTTCCCGCAGGGAGTGCAGAAGCAATCCAATCCCATGCAGATGCGGTTGTGACATTAGGGAGTACACACATTCCTGGCAAGGTGGCGCAAATTCATCACCTACTGGATGAGATTACGCGCACCCAAGCCGTGTATGTGGAGGTGGATAATTCAGGCCATCAGCTCCATCCTGGTCAGTTTGTTTCAGTATCAATAAACAGCGTGCAGTTTAATGAAGGCATTGCTGTACCCACTGAAGCGGTGTTACGAAACAACAAAGGTGAGTGGCGCGTGTTTGTCGAAACTGAAAGTGGTCGTTATGAACCACAGGTGGTGAATATGTTGTCTAGTCGTGGTGACCAAGTGGTGATTGAAGGTGTTGAAGAAGGTAAGCGCATTGTTGGGTATGGTGCGTTCTTTGTTCAGTCTGAAATGGCTAAAAGTGCCTTTGATACACACAACCACTAGAGGTTTGCCATGTTGAATCGAATCATAGATTTCGGCATCGCCAACCGACTGTTGGTGGTGTTATCACTCATCGCGATGATGGTGGGTGCGGTGACATTGTTACCGAGCTTAAAACTGGATGCATTTCCGGATGTCACTAATGTGCAGGTGCAGATCAATACCGAAGCGCAAGGTTTGGCGGCGGAAGAGGTCGAGCAGCTGATTACCTTTCCTATCGAAGCAGTGATGTATTCGCTGCCTGATGTGGAAGAGGTGCGTTCTATCTCCAAAACCGGTTTGTCGGGTATTACCGTGGTGTTTAAAGAAGGCACCGATATCTACTTTGCCCGGCAGTTGGTGTTTGAGCGTTTGCAAGCCGCACGTGAAGAGATACCCAACGGCGTCGGTATTCCAGAGATGGGGCCAAATAGCTCCGGCTTGGGGCAGGTTTATCAATATATCTTGCGTGCCGACGATCCAGAGAAATATGACGCCACGGCATTACGTAGTTTGAATGACTGGGTCGTGAAGTTGCTGTTGATGCCGGTGGAAGGCGTTACTGACGTGCTTTCGTTTGGCGGTGAAGTCCGTCAATACCAAGTACAGCTGCAACCACAAAAACTGCTCGCTTACGGACTGAGTGTCGATGATGTCGCCGAAGCCATAGAAGAAAACAATCACAATGCCGGTGGCTGGTATTTGGATCGCGGTGCCGAGCAGTTAGTGATTCGTGGTGTAGGTTTTCTACGCAGTGGTGAAGCCGGTTTGCGCGATATTCGCAACGTACCGTTGAAAACTGAGCATGGCATCCCGGTACGTGTGGGTGACGTGGCAAATGTGGCCTTTGGTGCCGAGATTCGCCAAGGAGCCGTAACCATGACGCAACGTGTTGATGGTGAAGCACAGGCCTTGGGCGAAGTGGTTGCAGGGATAGTACTCAGCCGTACCGGATCAAATACCAAAGCCACCATTGACGGCATCAAATCCCGTTTGCCAGCGGTACAACAGGCCTTGCCTGAAGGGGTCACACTGGAAGCGTTTTACGATCAGTCGGATCTGGTAAGTAAAGCGGTTGAGACGGTTACTTCAGCATTGATGCAAGCCTTTATCTTTATCGCCATTGTTCTGTTTTTGTTCCTGATTAACTTGCGAGCAACCTTATTGGTATTGATATCGGTACCCATATCTATTGGGCTTGCACTGATGTTGATGGCCCATTGGAATATCTCTGCCAACCTGATGACCTTGGGTGGGTTAGCGATTGCTATCGGCATGATGGTGGATGGTTCTGTGGTGATGATGGAGCATATCTTTAGTCACCTAACGCGGTCTGATGAAGATCACCGACGAGAAATAGAGACCAAGGTTGCGCCTGGAGACAGAGATCCATTTGATGCATCCCGTGATGATCACGGTATTGCTTTACGTATTAACGAAGCAGCGCGTGAAGTGGGTAGGCCAGTCTTCTTCGCGGTGATGATTATCATCATTGTCTTTGCCCCTTTATTCACATTGGAAGGTGTGGAAGGCAAGATGTTCCAACCCATGGCGATATCGATTGTATTGGCCATGCTTGCTTCATTGTTGGTGGCATTGTTAGTCGTTCCTGCAATGGCTACCTATTGCTTTAAGCGTGGTGTGCAGTTCAAGGAGAGCCCGGTACTTAAACCATTGGATGTCGCCTATCGCAAATTCCTGGCACTCGCTCTTAAGCAACGCAAGATGGTAGCCGGGGGCGCTCTGTTTATGTTTCTTGGTACGGTTGCATTGGTGCCGTCACTGGGCACAGAGTTTGTGCCGGAGCTGGAAGAAGGGACATTAAATATCCGCGTCACCTTAGCACCTACCTCTAGTTTACATACTTCCTTAAATGTCGCTGCAAAGTTAGAGCAAAAACTGTTGGAAGTGCCCGAAGTCACCTACGCATTTAGTCGAATTGGTCGCCCTGATCTGGGTGGTGATCCCGAACCCGTATCCAATATAGAAATCTATGTTGGACTGAAACCGGCCAACGAATGGGTTAGTGCTAAAAGTCGTGAAGCACTGCAAGCAATCATGGAAGAGAAAATGTCGCTACATCCGGGATTATTGTTTACCTTTTCGCAACCCATCGCCACGCGAGTGGATGAGCTATTGCATGGTGTAAAAGCGCAACTGGCGGTAAAGCTGTTTGGCCCTGGTTTGGATCAACTGGCTGATTATGGCAAGCAGATCGAAGCACTGGTACGCAGCGTTGAAGGTACACGCGGTGTGGAGATGGAGCAGATCGTCGGTGAAGCTCAATTGGTCGTACGCCCGGATCGTGATGCCTTAGCGCGTTTCGGTATTCCTGTGGCTCAAGTGATGGATGTAGTGGAAGATTCCATCGGTGGTCTTGACGCGGGACAAGTTATCAACGGAAACGAACGTTACGATATCTACGTGCGTTTGGCAGAACAACATCGCAATAGCGTGGAAGCGATTCAAGCATTAATCCTGCAATCACCCTCAGGCGCATGGGTACGACTTGGTGACGTCGCTAGCGTTGCCATTGAGTCAGGGCCGCCCCAGATACGTCGCGACGATGTACAACGCCGCGTGGTAATTCAAGCCAATGTTTCAGGCCGTGATATGGGTGGCCTTGTAGAAGATTTGAGACAGCGCATTGATAAAGAGATCGATCTACCGTCGGGTTACAGCGTGGTATTTGGTGGTCAATTTGAAAACCAAGAACGTGCACAGGCACGCTTGATGATTGTCGTACCATTATCGTTAGGGCTGATCTTTCTCATGCTCTATTTTGCCTTCAACTCGGTAGGGCAAGCGGTGTTGATTATGCTCAACGTCCCTTTGGCGCTGATTGGCGGCGTGTTAGCGCTCTACCTCAGCGGACTATATCTATCCGTTCCAGGTTCTATTGGTTTTATTACCTTGCTGGGGGTAGCCGTGCTCAACGGCGTGGTGATGGTCAGCTCAATCAATCAACGTGTCGAAGGGGGGACCCAATTTGATCAGGCGGTATTCGAAGGGGCCTTGTCTCGATTGCGTCCGGTATTGATGACAGCGATCACGTCTGCATTAGGGCTGATTCCCTTGTTACTGGCTACAGGGGTAGGTTCAGAAGTGCAGCGTCCCTTGGCGACCGTGGTTGTGGGCGGCTTGGTATCATCGACACTACTCACGCTCTTTGTGATTCCCGCTCTGTACGGTATTTTTTCTAAGTCGCGTTTTCAGGCGGAGCACTCTTGACGAGTACTCCAGGATACTCAGGAGAAGTAATGACAACCTATGACCGCTTATTTGGCTCAGGGCCGCGAGGTGCATTGATAGGTGCCGTGTTATTTGTGATTGTATATTTATTGGAAGATGTAATCGCATTACCTGTCATTACTGAAAATGATTGGCTGCGCTACGGTCTATTTTTTGTTCTCACATTAGTGACGTTAATTATTATTGTCTGGAGCGTAAAATCGCTGCCCGTTAATGAGCGAGGCAAGCATCTGGTTACAACAGGTGCGTTTAAGTATTTTCGTCATCCGCTGTACGCCGCATTTATTTCGTTCTTCAACTTTGGTTTTGCTGTGTTGATGAATAACTGGATTTATATGCTCTGGACGTTAATGATGATCCCTGTTTGGCATTTAAACATCCAAAGAGAAGAAAGCTTGATGATGAAAGAGTTTGGCAAAGAGTATGAAGACTATAGCCATCGAACAGGGCGTTTTTTTATTAAACTAAGAAATCTTCCGCCTGAAACAAGGTCGAAATGAATGGTTATGGTATATGCCGAGATAGGCCGATATACTATTCCACAGTCTAATCAATGGGCCAGTATTTGTTTGGGTATTTGATACCTTGTGGGGAAAATTCGTATCAATAAAGCATTCTTCCTGTTTGTAGTCACTGCATTTCTAACAATGCAGTGGGCGACTGCGCATATCCATTTGGCAGAGCATCATGACCACGATGGGAGTCACCATCAGCATGATGTTCAGGCCCACGCCCATCAGTCGATTAGCCATCATGGCGATGTGATCGATGTTTTCCATCAAAGCAGCGATGACAACATTGTCGAACTGGATCAAGAAAGCAGTGTTCCGTGTTGGAAAACATTAGGTGACAAGGTATTTGTAGCAGTACTGGTGTATGCGCCTTTATTGCCTATCCCTCAATATTCACATATCAAGCTATCGAAAGCCGATAATCCCCAGCAAAGTTATCTTTCATACGCCACACATCGGCCTCGCGCCCCGCCCGCTTATTCGTAGTTCCCGGTTATTTTTTATTAAACCCAGTTACGGTTGGGCGATGTTTTATCGCCTGATGAACTAAGAATTTGAGGTGTTTATGTATTCTGTGATGAAACAATCGCGGTGGCTTTGGGCCGCCCTAGCAATGCTGTTTGTCAGTCAAGCCTTTGGGCATGGCATGTCAGAAGCAGAAAAACAATCCATTATTGAAGGTGGTAATTTGCGCTACATGTGGATCGGAGCCACGCATATGCTGTCTGGTTATGATCACTTGCTGTTTGTATTTGGCATTATCTTTTTCTTAACAAAATTCAAAGATATCGTTAAATACATTACTGCTTTTACCCTTGGGCACAGTGTCACACTGATATGGGCGACCTTTAACGGTATTCAGGTCAATTACTTCCTGATCGATGCCGTGATAGCGCTGAGCGTGTGCTATATCGCTTTTGCTAATCTGGACGGCTTTAAAAAGCACTTGGATATCAAGCCGCCCAATCTATTGGCAATGATTATCGGTTTGGGATTAATTCATGGTCTGGGCTTATCTACCCGTTTGCAACAACTTCCCCTAAGTGAAGATGACCTACTCATGAACATTATTTCGTTCAATGTAGGCATCGAGGTGGGGCAAATTTTAGCCTTAACGGTGATGCTCGTTCTGTTAGCAGGTTGGCGAAAGCTGGACTCTTTCCAACCGTTTAGCCGAATCTCCAACTATGGTTTGATCTTTGCTGGTTTGTACCTCTTCATGATGCAAATGCATGGCTATTCCCATGTGACAGATCCTGATGAGTTTGGCTTTAGTGCAGATAACCATATCCATGAACACATTAAGATGGATGAAGCCAAAGCCATTGAGCTTAGACAGACATCCACCCACGATTCCATTGATTAGCGAGGATATAAAATGCAGGTATTAATTAAAAATGTAATGGCATTACTGTTTATTGCAGCCTTATCAGCTTGCTCTGACCACGGTCATGAGCACGATGAGGACGGTGGCCACGAAAACCAAGAACATCATGATTCACTTTGATTTAAGGAGAGAAAAAATGTGTAAATTACTTAACCCTGTACTACTTTGCATGGCGCTTTTTAGTACGCCCATTTTAGCGGGTTCTGGTCACGACCATGATCATGGCCACTCACACGGGCCTGTTTCCAGTGATGTGGCGTCAGATAAAGCGGTTAAGAAGGTTAAGAGCCTTGTTCAGGCTGGAAAAATTGACTCAAGCTGGTCAGGATTAAAGCCTGTTAGTGTAGAGCAGAAAACCTACTCAAAAGGGCCTGAGTGGGTGGTAACGTTTAAGAATAACGAGGTAAGTGATACATCAAAACAGACTTTATACTTGTTCTACAGTCTGGATGGGCACTACATCGCTGCTAACTATACTGGGGAGTAATACATAAAGGGAGCGGGTTTCCTGCTCCCTTTATCTTTATTGCATAAAGTCCGCTTTGTCTTGCGGTTTCAACCGGTCGATGCAACACACTGGTTAAATCGTTCTGCAGGTGTTTTATATTCTAGCGTCTTTCTGGGACGTTCGTTTAGTCTTCTTGCTACTGCGTTTAACTTCGCTTGTGAGTGTGCTGATAAGTCTGTTCCTTTGGGGAAATATTGTCTTAACAACCCATTCGTATTTTCATTGGAACCCCGTTGCCAAG
>CAMYNQ010000090.1 GCA_947259785.1 uncultured Chromatiaceae bacterium
CAGCCCCGTCACTACAATGACTGAACAAAACTTCGTGGTGAAAAAGTTTTTCATCTCCTTGGTCAGCCATGCTCGTGACATGTTTTTTCAGGCCAATCGGGAGGCTGAAACCTGGTTCAAGGACATCATGATTCCATTGGCAAAACATGTCACCGAGCACAAGCAACTACTCGAACAGCACATGGAAACGCTCTACAAGATCAATGAATCCAAAGACAATATCACCTCAAAGACAGCGGAGTTGGAAGGTCAGTGTAAAACGCTAGCCGAACAACACGCCACGCTGGATGGCATGTACAAAAAACTGCAAAACCCCATCGACACCCAAACCGACGATGATGCTCCAAGGGCAGCCAGCGCCTAAACAACAAACAGTCAATCCAAAAAATACGGCCCCGCTAAGAACGGGGCTTTTTTATCTGGATGAACTATAAATCGCCGTCGTAATCAACAATCAAGGGGGCGTGATCAGAAAAACGCTCATCTTTATACACCGACGTGCTCTTTACCTTGTCTTTCAGACCTGGCGTAATCACCTGATAATCAATCCGCCAGCCAACATTATTGGCCCAAGACTGGCCACGATTTGACCACCAAGTGTATTGACCTGCATCCTGATTTATTTCACGAAAGGCATCAACATATGCCATCGGTCCAAATAACTGATCCAACCAAGCTCGTTCTTGCGGCAGGCAACCTGAGTTTTTCTGATTGCTCTTCCAGTTTTTAATATCAATCTCTTTGTGGACAATGTTCCAGTCACCACAGATGATGAACTCACGTTTTTGGCGACGCATCTTTTTCAGACGCTCAGTGTAGCGTTCCATAAAACTATATTTGATCTGCTGCCGCTCCTCCTTGGCCGAACCCGATGGCAGATACAGCGAAGCCACCGACAGCTTGCCAAAATCGGCCTGAATATAACGCCCTTCGGCATCCATATCCTCAAAACCCTCACCCAGGCCACAAGTCACCTGATCCGGTTTCTGTTTGCAATAAAGTGCTACACCAGAGTAGCCCTTCTTCTCGGCATCGAAGAAATAGGCATGGTAATCCTCGGGGTAATGCAGTTCTGGCGACAGCTGGTCTTCCTGGGCTTTAGTTTCCTGAATACAGACCACATCAGCATCCTGTTTCAACATCCAGATAAAAAAACCTTTGCGCTCAGCAGAGCGAATACCGTTTAAATTGGCTGAAATAATTCTCATATAAAACTCTTTACTTGTTTAACGATTGGCCCAAGAGCCGTATCCGGCGTAAAATACTAGCCTTTATTTACCCTGCACGGAATGACTATGCACACTTATCAACGCGAATTTCTCGATTTTGTTATCGCCACCGACGTACTCCGCTTTGGTGAGTTCACCCTCAAGTCGGGCCGTGTCAGCCCCTATTTTTTCAACAGCGGCCTGTTCAACACCGGCTCGGCCATCGCCAAGCTTGGACGCTATTATGCCGCCGCCATCGAAAATTCCAAGGTTGAATACGACATGATCTTTGGCCCGGCTTACAAGGGCATTCCGCTGGCGGTTAGTGCCGCCTCTGCCCTGGCCGATCATCATGATCGTGACCTGCCCTATGCCTTTAACCGCAAAGAGGCCAAAGATCACGGCGAAGGTGGCAGCATTGTCGGCGCTGCGCTGGCAGGCAAGGTACTAATCATCGACGATGTGATTTCGGCCGGCACCTCGGTGCGCGAGTCCATTGACATGATCAACGCCGCTGGCGCCACCACTGCCGGCGTAGTCATTGCTCTTGATCGGCAGGAGAAGGGCCAGGACGAACGTTCAGCCATCCAGGAAGTGGAACAACAGTACGGCTTTCCGGTTGCTAGCATCGTCAAGCTGGACGATCTGATCAGTTACCTGGACGAGAAGCCAGAGATGGCCAACGCACTAAAAAGTGTCAGCGCCTATCGTGAGCAGTACGGCGTTAGGGATTAACTCCAAATAAGACTAACACCCACCAACAGGGTAACCACCTCAAAGACACGTTTGATGAGGCGGTTACCCTTAACAATGGCGTAGTGAGCGCCAAGATAGCCACCTAGCAGCGAACCCAGTAGCAAGGCCGGCAGCCAGTCCCACTGGATCTCACCCAGCATGCCCAAGGTCAAGGCACCCGCGCCGTTCCAAAACAGTCCAACCAGAATTAGCGTGTAGGCTACCGCCCGTTTGTAATCCAGCCCAAACCAATAGATCAGCCATAGCGTGACAAACAGCCCCGTGCCTGAGGTCAGCGAACCATTCAGCACACCAATCAACAATAACACTACACCGCCAAGCAAATAGCCGGGCACACTACGATGCCGCAGCCGTTGTTCAGAGCCAAGCTCAGGTTTGAGGAATGAATACACACCCAGCGCCATAGTCAACATACCGAGAGCCACCTCGGCGATACGATCAGGCACCGCCAAAATAATATTGGCCCCCAGCACCACCCCGGGCAGACCGCTCACCAAGATAAACAACGAAAAACGGTAGTCTATATTCCGCTCACGCCAATGGCGTGTAGTCGCCCCAATCCCAAGCGCGACACTGGCAACTTTGTGTGTTGCCAGGGCGATAGAAAAGGGCAGACCAAGGAAGATTAAAGCGGGCAATTGGATTAGGCCTGCACCACCACCGGCCAAGGCCGAAAAGGCATTGGCCACCAGCGCAACAAAAAACAACAACAGTTGCTGCTCCCAATTCAAACCTACTCCTTTCCGGGTTACAATCGGCAATAAGAAATCATATTAATGAATATTATTTATAACTTGCCGATATGGGTAATAATAAATCATATTAATGGATGTTATTTATGTCTCACCGATACCGAAAGTCAACTCTTTCAAACTCACTTATTTACTTTTTGGCCGCACTAACAACAAGCTCTTCAGCCTACGCTGTCGACCTGTTTCGCTGGCAGGATGATCAAGGCAACATCCATTATACGGACCAGGTGCCGCCCAAATATATCGAACAAGGCTATCGCGTTATCAGTGAACAAGGGCTAACCATCCGCACCATAAAATCAACGGCTGAAATAGAAAGCAACCAGGTACCAAGCACGCCACAGATTTCCAAAAAACAGGCCTATCAAGATCAACGGCTGTTAATGACCTATAGTAGCGAAGAAGAAATCACCTCTACCCGCGACAGAAAACTTGCCGATACCCAGGCAATGCTGGATTTAACACAGGAGACAATTATCCTGCTTGACACACAGTTCCGCCAACTGACAAAAGAGGCTAGTGATTTTGAAAAACAAAACAAAGAGATTCCTGAATCATTACTGGGCGAGATTTACGCTGCAAGAAAGAAAATTAAAAATTATCAAAACCGACTGGATCAGGGATCAGACAGCATCACAAAAATAAAACAATCATTTGCCACAACTCTACAGCGTTATCGTCAACTCAAGAACGCCATGGATAACATAGAACAGAAACCCTAAGCTCTAATTAGCGTACCTATACCTTGATCAGTAAACAGCTCCAACAACACCGCATGTTTCATCCGGCCATCGATAATATGAACTGCACGCACTCCACCTTGAGCCGCATCCAGAGCACACTGAATCTTAGGCAGCATGCCACCATAAACAGTACCGTCAGCAATCAGGTCGTTAACCTGCTCAGCGCCCAAACCAGTCAGCACATTGTCCTCTTTATCAAGAATGCCGCCAGTATTGGTCAGCAAAATAAGCTTCTCGGCCTGTAATACCTCCGCTAGCTTGCCAGCCACAAGATCAGCATTAATATTATAAGATTGCCCATCTTCACCTACACCAATTGGCGCGATAACAGGAATAAAATCACTATTGCCAAGCATATCAAGCACACCACTATCGATAGACGCCACCTCACCGACATGACCAATATCGATAATCTCAGGTGTGTTCATTTCAGGGGCATTCTGTTCAAACTTGAGTTTGCGCGCTCGAATCAAATCCCCATCTTTACCCGTCAAACCAACAGCCCGGCCACCATGTTGATTGATTAGGTTTACAATCTCTTTATTAACCAGACCGCCGAGCACCATCTCAACCACATCCATAGTCTCACTATCGGTAACCCGCATCCCCTGAACAAACTTACTCTCTTTGCCAATCCGTTCTAATAACTTGCCGATTTGCGGACCGCCGCCATGAACAACAACAGGATTAATCCCTACCAATTTCATTAACACCACATCACGAGCAAAGCTATTTTTCAATTCGTCATCAACCATGGCATTACCGCCATACTTGATCACCAGGGTCTTGCCTGCAAAACGTTGTATATATGGCAACGCCTCAGTCAACACTTGGGCAACATTCATTGCCGCATTTTTATCTAATGTCATTATTGTTTCCGTCTAAAAATATTTTTTATCGCGCTAAAAGGGCAATTGTAATTCAGGCATTATATTTTTCAGCTGCAGCCTGAACAGCGCCTTGATATGCTCCAGCTCCTGACCACTGTCTGCCTCAAATCGAAACATCAAACACGGTGTAGTGTTCGAGGCCCTAACCAGACCCCAACCATGTTTGAATTCTGCCCGTATGCCATCAATAGTAATCAACTGAGCATCAGGCAATTCAAGTTCTTTTTCCAGGCGCTCCATCAATTTAAAGTGCTCACCCTCTGCCAAAGGCAGCATTAATTCTGGCGTACTAAATGCGTTTGGTAACTCCGCAAACACCTCGGCACTGGAACGTAGATCTTTTGACAAAATTTCCAACAGACGTAACGCTGTATACAGCCCATCATCAAAACCATACCAACGGTCTTGAAAGAACATATGACCACTCATCTCACCGGCCAGTGCTGCACCAGTCTCTTTCAGTTTAGCCTTCATCCGCGAATGCCCCGACTGGCACATCATCGCCTGACCACCGCCCTGTTCTACCACTCGATGTAAATGGCGGCTAGATTTAACATCATAAAGAACCTTTGCTCCTGGCTGGCGCTGCAGCACGTCCAAGGCATACAACATCAACTGCCGATCAGGCCAAATAATCTCACCCTGACAATCAACCACACCAAGGCGGTCACCATCACCATCAAATGCCAGCCCAACATCGGCACCGTTTTTTTTCACTTCAGCAATCAAGGCCTGCAAATTCACCGGCTGACTAGGATCGGGATGATGATAAGGAAAACTGCCATCCACCTCACAATAAAGTTCGACCACATCACAACCAACACTGCGCAACAAGGTTGGCACTACTTTGCCCGCAACACCATTGCCACAATCGACAACCACCTTAAGCTTACGTTCAATTTTGACATCCGCCTGAACCCGAGCAGAATAATCTGCCATCAGGTTTTGTTCTGTACGACTACCTTCGCCCACGGAAAAATCTGCTGACAAAATACGCTGATAGATTTGCTGAATATCATCTTCAGCAAGTGTCTTACCCTGCAACACCATCTTAAAACCGTTATAGTCAGGCGGATTGTGACTGCCGGTTATCATCACTGCCGAACGGGCATTAAGATAATGAGTAGCGAAATAGACCACCGGTGTCGGCACCAACCCCAGTTCAATGACATCGCGACCACTTTCACATAGCCCCCTAATCAAAGCGTCAGCCACCTCCTCACTGGAAAGCCGGCCATCACGTCCGACAACAATCGCCTGCTCACCTCGCTGCCAAGCCTCAGTACCAAAGGCTCGCCCAATCTGATAAATAATTTCAGGGGTCAACGTGCGACCAACCACACCGCGAATATCATAGGCACGAAAAATAGATGCCGGCACAACCCCTGGTTCTGCTTCAACTGACCCTGCTGCAACCGGTTCTGTTTTAACTAATTCTGCTTCAACGGGTTCTGCTGCAACTGTTTCTGTTTTAACTGGCACTGCTGCAACCGGCTCTGAAACTGTTGAGGCTAAATTATCGACTTGCCCTACATCAGGCTGAACATCTTCCTCAATCTTAATATCTGTTTTATCCTGATAAAGAATATTCACATAAGCACTTTCAAACTCTTTGCGCCCAGCCTCTGATTCCTCTGCCGCGCTACGCTTTGTTTTTGCCTCGGGTACAAGCACTGGCTCTGACTGTAACAATGCCGGCCAATTCAATGTTTGCAAATTATTCAGTGTCGGCTGTAACTCAACCAAACCAACCTTGTAATCTTTGCCCATCCATTGACCGGCCAACCGGTCACGAACATAGCCATACAAAACATTGGCACTGACCACCACAGCCGTATCCATCACCCGAGATAAAACCAACATCATCAACGCCATCACAATCGAAATAAGCAGATAAATAAGCCAGAAAAGCAATCGCCAGTCCAAACCCATAAAATGCCAGGCCTGTGGTTTTTCCCAATAGGACAAACGCCATTTCGCATCAACAAAATCACTACTAAATTCTTGAACCCTCGTCTTGATGGCCTCATCACCTCGGCCAATAAACAGCTCTACTGAACCGTCATTCAACACCTGGCTCAATTCAAGCCTGGCATCACTCATCAGCAACTGATTAATCTCCGCATCCAGAATCTCTGAATCAAATCTCACCAACACATAACCAATAAGGTTCTGCCCCTGTTTAAACGGGCGAACAATATCGAGGTGACGACTGCCATCCGGCAACTTGTGATATTCAAGCCTGGCCTGGAGCCCCTTATCTGCCTCATAAATCAGGTCCAATTCCGAAAAACTCAGCAAAGGATACTGACCAGCAAGCTGCTTTTCTTCACCCTTGGCAAACATCATCACCTGACTGGCGTCAATCATCGCTGCCAAATCTTTCTCACGCACCTTGCGGCTGTCTGGATAATTCACCAACTCAAATAAGTTGGGGTCTGCAGCCAGCAAATTAACTCGCTCGACGTAACGCTTAAGCAAGCCATCAACCTCAAAATTAAGCCTTATTTTTTCAGCCTCAGCATGCTGACTGATTTTTTCCTGCTGCAGAGATTCCAGAAACATATAGGCACTCAATGCCAGCGCAAATAATACAATCAAGCCCGCCAGAATTGCCCTGCCAGCGATGGCTGTTAATGAACTCTGCTTCTGCATGGCCTATCCGCCCCCAGTCTTTACCTGTTTATTTTTAAGCATACTGATACCCAGCCACGTTCACTGCCTACACCCGCCCTAACTCAATGACGCCCGGTATGGCCAAATCCACCCTCACCACGATGACTCTCTTCAAATTCATCGACCACCTCAAAGCTTGCTTGAACTACAGGAACAAATACCAATTGGGCAATACGTTCACCAACATTCACCTCAAAGGTTTCACTGCCACGATTCCAACAAGAGACAAACAACTGGCCCTGATAATCTGAATCGATCAAACCAACTAGGTTACCCAACACAATACCGTGTTTATGACCCAGTCCTGAGCGCGGCAGAATCACCGCCGCAAGGCCTGGATCACCCAAGTGAATCGCTATACCCGTTGGTATCAATTGTGTCTCACCCGGCTTCAATATAATAGATTCATCCAAGCAGGCACGCAGATCCATACCTGCAGCTCCACCAGTGGCATAGTTCGGCAACGGAAACTCGTTACCAATGCGTTTATCCATTACTTTAACTTGTACTTTGTGCATGAAATCTCTCTGCAATTAAGGTGATTAATTCTCGTGCTACGATAGACTTATCGGCTCGCGCTATTTCTTGTTTTCCGTCTTGCCACAACACCATCAGGGTGTTGTCATCGGCATTAAAACCCAGACCATCGCCAACCTGATTGGCGGCAATCATATCCAGGCCCTTGCGTTGCATTTTATCCTGGGCATATTTTTCTAGATCATGTGTCTCGGCAGCAAAACCAACACAAAAAGGTTTATTGGCTGCCGCTGCTACCTGGGCCAGAATATCTTCAGTACGCTGCAACGGCAGCGATAATTCAGCGGCATCCTTTTTCATCTTTTTAGCCTGTACCGCTGCCGGACGATAATCCGCCACTGCCGCGGCAGCAATAAATATCTGACTCTGCTCGATGTGCGCCTGCACCGCATCACTCATCTCGGCGGCAGTTTCCACTTCAACTCGTTCGACACCATTAGGGCAGACAAGCGCGGTCGGGCCACTCACCAGCACGACCTCGGCCCCCGCAGCCACAGCAGCCTCGGCCACCGCATACCCCATCTTGCCGGAACTATGATTGCTGATGTAACGCACCGGATCGATGGCCTCGCGGGTCGGCCCAGCCGTCAACAAAACTCGACAACCAACCAGCCCCCCTTGTTGCCAGTATTTGCCCAGTGCATTCAATAATTGTTCAGCTTCTAGCATGCGACCGACTCCAGTCTCACCACAGGCCTGCTCACCCTCTGCTGGCCCCAGTAGTTTGACGCCGCGTTGTTGTAAAACCTGACAATTTTGTTGCGTGGCCGGATGAGTCCACATCACTCGATTCATGGCCGGAGCGACAAACAAAGGTGCCTCGGTTGCCAGACACAAGGTAGTCAACAGATCATCCGCCAGACCAAGCATCATGCGCGCAAGCAAGTTGGCACTGGCTGGCGCAACCAACACTGCATCGGCCCAGCGTGCCAATTCTATATGCCCCATCGCCGCCTCAGCCGAGCTATCCAGCAAAGAGGTATGAACCGGATTGCCCGACAAGGCCTGCATGGTTAGCGGCGTAATAAATTCGGTGGCAGCGGCCGTCATCACCACCCGCACCTTGGCACCATGCTGACGCAGGCGACGCACCAGTTCAGCGCTCTTATAGGCAGCAATACCCCCCGTTACACCAATAACGATTCGGCGACCATTCACTCCTGCAACTACAGCCACAAACACTCCCGTGGATTTATAAATAATAAGAGGGGTAACATACCATTCTTGGGGACATAAATCGAAACACGGATGTAACATTCGACAAGGGGTAGGCATGGCAATTACCGACTGGCCAGCGGACGAACGACCGCGTGAAAAATTACTGCAACGCGGCCCAGCCGCACTCTCTGACGCCGAGCTATTGGCGATATTTTTGCGCACCGGCATCGTCGGCAAGACTGCCGTCGACCTGGCCCGCGAGCTGCTCGACGAACATGGCAGCCTACGCACCCTGCTCGAAGCCGATCAAAAACAGTTCTGCCAGAGCAAGGGACTAGGCACAGCCAAATACGCACAACTGCAAGCGACGCTAGAGATGAGTCGTCGCCACCTGGATGAACGTATGCGCCGTGGCGATGCCCTGGCCAACCCTCAGGACACGCGTCGCTTTCTCAGCGCCAAACTGCGCGACTACCAGCACGAGGTGTTTGCCTGTCTATTTCTCGACAATCATCACCGGGTCATCCGGTTTGAGGAGTTATTTGTCGGCACCATCGACGGTGCCTCGGTGCACCCACGCGAGGTAGTCAAACGCGCTCTGCATCATAACGCAGCAGCAGTCATCCTGGCCCACAACCATCCTTCCGGCATTGCCGAACCCAGCCAGGCAGATCAACACATCACCCAACGGCTGCGCGACGCCCTCAACCTGATCGACATCCGCATACTGGATCATTTTGTGGTCGGTGATGGCGAACTGACCTCATTCGCCGAACGCGGCCTGTTATAAGCTAAGCCATTGTTTTATAATGAGCACCGTTGCACAGCGGTGACCTACCCCTACATTATTATGCTAACAAGGCCATTTTTACTTGAGCCAAACCGCCAAATCTGGTATAAATTCGCCCTTCCTGCGCTGGGGCGCGGACACAGAATTGATTTTGGAGAAAGACTCATGTCTAGAGTATGTCAGGTAACGGGCAAAGGCCCAATGGTTGGAAACAACGTTTCCCACGCCAACAATAGAACCAGACGCCGTTTTCTGCCTAACCTTCACAGCCATCGCTTTTGGGTTGAAGGCGAAAACCGCTGGGTAAAATTACGCGTCTCTACACACGGAATGCGCATCATCGACAAGCGTGGTATCAGCAATGTTTTGGCTGACATCCGCGCTCGTGGCGAAAAGGTATAAGAGGACTGAGTCATGGCTAAAAGTGCACGCGAAAAAATCAGATTGGTCTCAAGTGCCGGCACCGGTCACTTCTACACCACCGATAAAAACAAACGTAACATGCCTGAAAAGATGGAAATCAAGAAATTTGATCCTGTTGTTCGTCAGCATGTGACGTATAAGGAAGCCAAGATCAAGTAATTACCGATCTAGACTACCGCATAAAAAAACCCGCCGAAGCGGGTTTTTTTATGCTTAATAGAAAATTACGGGATTGGTACCCCAAAGAAACAAATCAAATCAGCTTCTATATTCAGCGTTTATTTTGACGTAGTCATATGAGAGGTCAGTCGTCCAAATCTGCGCCCGCGCTGAGCCACGACCAAGATCTATTCTGATGGTGATTTCTTCCTCATCCATCACCGCCTGTCCAGCGGCTTCGGTATACGACGCATCACGCCCACCATCACAGACAATACGAACATCACCCAGGTGGATACTGACTTTATCGACACCCAAACCCTCAACACCCGCCCGACCAACCGCTGCGAGAATACGACCCCAGTTCGGATCTGAAGCAAACAACGCGGTCTTCACCAAGGGTGAATGTGCCACAGTATAGGCGACCTGACGACACTCGGCTTTACTACTTCCACCACTAACATCGATAGTAATAAACTTGGTCGCCCCCTCACCGTCACGGATAATCGCCTGAGCCAGAAATTGAAGCACCTCTATCACGGCAGCAGCAAATTCGCCATAACCGGCATCTGCTTCAGAGGCAAAGGCAATGCCAGCCTGACCACTCGCCACCAACACACAAGCATCATTGGTCGAGGTATCACCATCAACAGTAATACTATTAAAGGAATAATCAACCGCCTGCTGCAACAAGCGCTGCAGCAGAGCAGGCTCCACATCCGCGTCTGTCGCCACATAAGCCAACATGGTCGCCATGTCCGGACGTATCATCCCCGAACCCTTGGCAATTCCTGAAATGGTGGCCGTCTTGCCGCCTATTTCGATTTGGCGCGAAACACCCTTAGCCAGGATGTCTGTCGTCATAATCGCTCTAGCGGCCTTCAACCAATTGCCTGCCGATAGGTCTGCATAGGCTTGAGGCAAGGCATTACGAATTTTTTCAACTGACATCAACTCACCAATAACACCCGTGGAAAACGGCAACACCTCTTCTGTCTTACAGCCAACCACATCAGCCAACGCCGCACATGAATCAAGTGCTGCCATCATGCCCGGCTCGCCAGTACCGGCATTGGCATTGCCACTATTAATCAGAAGATAACGTGTTGCTGCCGCTTCACCGTGTTGACGGGCTAGCGTCACCGGTGCGGCACAAAATGCGTTACGGGTATAAACAGCGGCCGTTGCTGCACCTGGGGCAATTTCCATTAGCGCCAGATCATTGCGATCAGCATATTTAATACCCGCTGCAGCTATCCCCCAGCGCACACCTGCAATCGGCAATAATGCCTCTGGTTCAGACAAGCCTACCGGCATGGCTAGCCCAGCTTACCGTGACACTGTTTGAACTTTTTGCCAGAACCACAAGGACAGGGTTCGTTACGCCCCACCTTGCGGCCATCACGCACAAATGGCTCAACCTGCTCACCTGACTCGGCACCGCCCTCATCCATAGCAGAAGCATTAGCATGTTGAAACTCCATATTACCTTGGCTGCGGCGCTGCTCGTCCACGGCATCAACATCGTCTTGATTCTGCACTTGTACCTTGGAAATAATGCTGACCACTTCGTGCTTGATACGCTCCAGCATCTCCGTAAACATTTCAAAGGCTTCACGCTTGTATTCTTGCTTGGGGTTCTTTTGCGCATAACCACGCAAATGAATACCCTGGCGCAGATAATCCATCGCCGCCAAATGTTCCTTCCACTGAGTATCGAGCACCTGCAACATTACCGCCTTCTCAAAATGACGTAACACTTCGCCCCCCGCCTGCTCTTCCTTGGCCTGATAGGCCGACTCCAGTTCTTCCAGAATGCGTTTACGCAGAGGCTCTTCGTGCAATGCATCATCGGCATCAAGCCACTGCTGTACAGGCATGGCCTGAGCAAACTCATGCTCCAGCGCAACTTCTAAGCCAGACACATCCCACTGCTCTTCCAGACTCTGTTGCGGAATGAATTCATCAATAACATTGCTAACCACATCTGCACGAATACCCTTGATGGCATCGGATATATCATCCATAGCCATCAGCTCGTTACGTTGCTCATAAATCACTTTACGCTGGTCATTGGCAACATCATCAAATTCCAACAGCTGCTTACGCACATCAAAGTTATGACCTTCAACCTTGCGCTGAGCATTCTCGATTGCTTTACTGACCCATGGGTGTTCAATTGCCTCACCCTCTTCCATACCCAGCTTTTGCATAATCATGGCGACACGTTCGGAGGCAAAAATGCGCATTAAAGTATCTTCCAGCGACAGGTAAAAGCGCGATGAGCCAACATCACCCTGGCGACCGGAACGGCCACGCAACTGGTTATCAACACGACGGGACTCATGTCGTTCGGTGCCAATTATATGCAAACCGCCAGCTGCCAGGACTTGATCATGTCGTTCCTGCCATTCTGAACGAATTC
>CAMYNQ010000091.1 GCA_947259785.1 uncultured Chromatiaceae bacterium
CCAACAGCCTCGAACAATTGTGAACCGCGATATGAACCGATGGTGGAAATACCCATCTTCGACATGATCTTGTACAGACCCTTGCCGATTCCCTTGCGATAATTGCGTTCAACCTTAGCCGGTTGCAAACCTTCGATGGTGCCAGCCTTAACCATGTCACAAAGACATTCGTAGGCCAGATACGGATAGACTGCTGTGGCACCGTAACCGATCAACACGGCAAAGGCATGCGGGTCACGGGCGGTGGCAGTCTCAACCACGATGTTGGCATCGCAACGCAGACCTTCTTCAATCAAACGATGATGCACAGCCCCCGTGGCCAGCGCGGCGTGTACCGGCATCAAGTCCTGGCTAATACCGCAATCGGTAAGAATGATAACAACCTTGCCGTCCTTGACCGCCGCCACTGCTTCATCACAGATGCTCATGATGGCATCTTTCAGATTGCCTTCACGGTTGAGATTGATAATGGCATTACCGTATTCAGGATCACTATCCATAGCCAACAATTGCGTGTATTTGCTATGTGACAACACCGGTGAACTCACTAATAGGCGCGAGGCATGATCGGCGGTCTCTTCAAACATGTTGCGCTCGCGACCAAAACAGGTCTCCAGCGACATCACAATCGCTTCACGAATTGGATCAATCGGCGGATTGGTGACCTGGGCAAACTGTTGCCGGAAATAGTCGTAAGGTGAGCGCACCTGCTTCGACAATACTGCCAGCGGGGTATCGTCACCCATGGAACCCACCGCTTCCTGACCTGCTTCAGCCAAGGCACGCAATACCTGATCACGCTCCTCAAAGCTGGCCTGGAACTGCTTTTCATAAACCTTCAGCTCATCAGTATCAAAGTTTTCGTTACAATCGCTTTGTTCGCCTTCAAGCTTGGCTTCCAGACGTTTGCAATTTGTGCTCATCCACTCTTTATAAGGCTGCCGGCCTTTAAGCATGTTGTCGACATCTTCCGGTAACAATAATTTGCCGGTGTCCGTATCTACCGCCATCATCTGACCCGGTTTGAGACGACCCTTGGCGACCACATCTTCAGGTTTGTAGCCATAAACGCCAATCTCAGAGGCCAGGGTAATGTGGCGGTCTTTGGTGATGACATAACGAGCTGGACGCAGGCCGTTGCGATCCAGGCTACAACCGGCATAACGACCATCAGTCAAAACGATGCCGGCCGGGCCATCCCAAGGCTCCATGTGCATGGAGCTATATTCATAGAATGCACGCAGATCAGGATCCATGTTATCGATGTTCTGCCAGGCAGGCGGCACCAACAGACGCATGGCACGAAAAATATCCATGCCGCCGGCCAACAGGGCCTCAAGCATATTATCCATACTGTTGGAGTCGGAACCGCTCATACTCACCAGCGGACGAATATCATCCATCGGCAGCAGCGGCGTTTCAAATTTATGACCACGGGCCACCGACCAGAAACGATTCCCCTGAACGGTGTTGATCTCACCATTATGCGCCAGATAACGGAATGGCTGAGCCAAACGCCACTGCGGCCAGGTATTGGTAGAGAAACGCTGATGGAACACCGCGGTAGCTGATTCCAGCGTCGCCTCGTTCAAATCCTTGTAAAACACAGGCAGGTTGGCCGGCATCACCAGCCCCTTGAACGAGATGACCCGTGACGACAGGCTGGGAACGTAAAAGAAGTCATCATTGGCCTCAAGTGCCTTTTCAGCACGACGACGGGCAATATAGAGATGGCGCTCGAAAGCAGCCTCATCCATGCCCGCAGGGGCGTTAACAAAAATCTGTTCGATCTGCGGCAGACTCTTAAACGACTCCTCACCACAGGCCGATGGATCAACCGGCACTACGCGCCAGCCAGCCACAACCAGGCCTTCCTGGACCAGCTCAGCATCCAGTTGCTTACGGGCAGCGGCGGCCAATCTGTCATCCTGATTAAGGAAGACCATGCCAACAGCATACAGCTCAGACAGACTGAAACCCTGCTCAGCGGCAGCCGTGCGTAAAAAACCATCCGGTTTGCGCAGCAACAGGCCACAGCCATCGCCGGATTTACCGTCAGCAGCGACTGCGCCACGGTGAGTTAAACATGCAAGCGCATCGATAGCGGTCTGCACCAGCCAGTGACTGGGCTTACCATCCATTTGCGCAATGAGTCCAAACCCGCAGTTATCTTTTTCAAACTCGGGGCGGTATAAACCTTGTTCCATAAGCAAAACGAGTAACCGGTTGATTGTTATTGAATCATTTGCGCGCACAGGCCTTATGCCTGCGAAAGCAACGCAAAACGGGACAGGAGTATACAATTAGAGAGACCTTGACGCAATCCCAGCCCACACTGGAAACCGCAGAACCTCAGTGATATCAATAGAGTAGCGTAGATTTACCTATATCTATTGCAAATCGCTGCGAGCATCAGTAAAGCTACGAATCCATGGCTGAGCCACGCCCCAGGACTTGGGCAAGGCCTTGGCCGCCTTATTGGCCTCAGTCCGACTGGCATAACTGCCATAGACCAGCACCGTTAACACCTTGCCACGACGAGTGATGGGGTAGACAGCACTGTAATCGGCAATTTTGTGTTTATCTACAAAGCGCAGCACCTTAGGTTTATCCACCAGCGCCATCAACTGCATGGTGTAATGCTTGCCCGGCTGAGCCATAAACCACTCAAGCCCAGGCGGCACTGTCACCTCAACCTTGGCAGGCGGCGCGGGTTGAGGCATTGAACGGGGTTCAGGTTTAACTAAAACTTCTGGCGCCGCATTTTGCATCTCAACCACAGCGATGGATTCAGTCTCAGAAACAGCCGTTTCATCTATGCTAGCCCTTGGCTCAGCAAGCACTTCAACCTCTTCAACCCTTTCGACAACTTCTTCAGCTTCCACAATCTGTGCTGCCAACTCCTCATCTGCAGCCGGAAAGTCAGCAACAACAAGCTCAGACTCCCCCTGCAATACCGGCACCGGCTTACCCTCAGCATCTTCCAAGCTCGCCATTGAGGACTGCTGTGATTCAACGTCAATCGCCATCAAGACCTGCGTATCAGACTGCTCAATAAGCCCGTCGCCTGCTGTCTGCACCGACTCTGCTGGCACAGCAAACAGCTGATTTATCTCATCCTGGAAATACAGCACGCCGCCGATCACAACAGCAGCAACCGCAAGGGCCACCAGCTTCAAAGCCGAACCACCTTTACCGCTTGACGCACTGCTCTTGCCTTTTTTCGTCAAGATGCCATGAGCCAAGGCGTTGATTTCCTCAGGCATGCCGCCACTCTTGCGGTGAATATCAGCCACCAACTCAGGCGACAACAACTCATTAAGCTGTGGTGCTGCGGCAACCATACGGTGTCGCAGATAACCATCCACCTCTTTCTGGCTAAACGGTTCCAATATTAAGGTATACGCCAAGCGCTCTTTGAGCAGAGCAAAACGATCCAGCTTGTTGGCCTGGTCCTTGCGCATGCTTATAATCAGGCTAACGCTATTATCAGTACGCTCATCACGAAGAATCTTTTCTGTCAGCATGATTACATCATCTGTCAGCAGGTGAGCATCATCAACAATGATAATCGCACGCCGACCACTGCGCCCCAAGGCTTGCAGATAACGATCAAGCTCCCACAACAAATCTGTTGTTGATTCCACTTTATCCAGGTCATGATCAAAGCCCCGCCCGATCTGGCGCAGAAATGCCACACCATCCATCAGCGCCGTAGCAGTGACAAAACTAATACGCCACGTCGTTGCAGCACGCTGAACAAAAGCATTGAGCAAGGAGGTTCGCCCCACCGCTGGCTCACCGAGCAGCAACAGCACCTCGCTGTAGGGGGCAAGATGCAATAGCTTGTTTAGATTAAGCTTGCGTGATTCTTCGATATAGATAGCCTTTGGACTATTGTCCAGCGACATATCTAAAGACGTGTCTTCCACCCCAAACAGGCCGGAAAAGCGTTCGCTTAATTTTGGAGTGATTTGCTGATCTTCGGACATAGTGAGAGACTGATTTCAATCTGGGCATTGTGGCAAAACTCAGCCGAAAACAAAAGCAATTAATCAGGCTTTGGCGTCACGTTGGCCTTCCATAAAAACCACTTGGTAACCACGTTTGCTCTGTGCATCGCGACTTTTTATCAGCGCATTTTCAGCACTCTCATAGTCAGAATAATGGTCACGCTTAAGGCGCCCACCACTGCCCTGAAAACCCGACTCTTTAACCAGGTTCCAACCATCAATTAAATCGGGCTGCAAAAACAGATGATAAAAGCGCGGTGCCTTGCCCTCTGTCGCGGGTAATTGCATATAGATACGCATTAAGGATTTCTCAGGTTAGGGCTGACGGGTCAAAAATGCGATCATGCTCGACAATGGCATAACGGTCCGTCATGCCAGCAACGTAATCGGCAACAGCGCGGGCCCGCCCCACTTCGCCCTGGCTTGACTCCGATAGCCTGCACCTTTCTGATTGTTCCGGCGGCAACATTTTTGTCTCCGCCATAAATGCGTCAAACAGATTTCTAATTACCCTGCCAGCTTTGTTACTCATGCGTTGAACCCGGTAATGCTGATACAACTGTTTACGCAAGAATTGCTTTAACTGCATGTTCAAATCCCGCATGTCAGCACTAAAACAGACCATCGGTTCAGCCAGGGCACGCACCTCATTAATCGAGCCGGGTTTAGACTTGACTAGATTCTGCCTAGTGTTGTTTATCAGATCAGAAACCTGATCATTAATCATGCGACGGATGATCTCATGCACCATACGTCTGCCGCTAATATCCGGATAACTTTCTTTAACTACTTCATGCTGACGCCGAAAAAGTTTAATTTCACACAGCTGGTCGACGCTTATCAGGCCAGCCCGCAAACCGTCATCAACATCGTGATTATTGTAGGCAATCTCATCGGCCAGATTGGCCAGCTGCGCCTCCAGGCCTGGCTGAGACTTTTGCAGAAAGCGTAAACCCAGCTCATCCAGTTGCCGCGCCTTATCCAGATTGCAATGCTTTAAAATACCCTCACGGGTTTCAAAGGTGAGATTTAAACCTTGGAAGTCAGCGTATTTTTCTTCCAATTCATCAACCACGCGCAGTGACTGCAGATTGTGTTCAAAACCGCCATAGTCGCGCATGCACTCATTCAAAATATCCTGGCCGGCATGGCCAAATGGCGTATGGCCAAGGTCATGAGCCAAGGCAATCGCCTCGGTCAGATCTTCATTTAATTGCAGCGCGCGGGCAATGGAACGACCAATCTGCGCCACTTCTATCGAGTGCGTCAGACGAGTACGAAACATGTCGCCTTCGTGATTGACAAAGACCTGGGTTTTATATTCCAGCCGACGAAATGCTGCCGAGTGAACTATCCTATCCCTATCACGCTGATACTCACTTCTAAATTGTGGTGACGGTTCGGCAACCAAACGACCACGTGAATCCTTTGACTGCGCAGCATAGCTCGCCAATTGCGTATAATTGTCCGCCATCCCCGCCCCCTTCATCTAAGATCTATCAGACCTGACACTGTTCCAGCGTCTGATCCAACAACGCAGCATCGAAATCATCCGTCACCACCGCTTCACCGATAGCCTTTAGTAACACCAATCGAATTTGACCATCCTGCACCTTTTTGTCCACGGCCATCAAATCCTTCATTTTTTCAATACTGATGGATGGGCCTTTAACCGGCAGATTGGCGCGCCTTAAAAGTTTTTCTAACCGCGCTACATCAGTTTTTGTTAGCCAACCAAGCCGAGCCGAAAGGTCTGCCGCCATGTACATGCCTGCCGCTACCGCCTCGCCATGCAACCATTCACCATAACCCATGGCTGTTTCGATGGCATGACCAAAGGTGTGGCCCAGATTCAACAAGGCACGCTGGCCATGCTCATGCTCATCAGCAGCAACCACTTCGGCTTTATTAATACACGATTTCTCAATTGCATAAACTAAAGCATCCGTATCTCGACCAACCAGTGCTTCCACATTTTCTTCCAACCAAAGCAGGAAACCCTCATCCCGGATCAGACCATATTTGATAATTTCTGCTATCCCGGCGCTCAGCTGTCGGTCGTCAAGGGTATTGAGCACAGCGGTATCTGCAATTACACACTTGGGCTGATAAAAAGCACCAATCATGTTTTTTCCTGCCGGATGATTAACTGCTGTCTTACCGCCGACAGATGAATCCACTTGCGCCAGCAATGTCGTTGGCACTTGAACAAAGGGGACCCCACGCTGATAACAAGCAGCAGCAAAACCAGCCATATCGCCAATGACACCACCGCCCAGAGCGACAATAGTCGTTTGCCGGCCCATGCGTTTCTCAAGCAGAGCAGTAAAAACGTTATTCAACACATCGAGGGTTTTGTACTTTTCACCATCAGGCAGAATGACCGACTCAGCTCGACAACCCTCTAATGAGGCCATTAACTTATCCAGATACAAAGGCGCAACCGTTTCGTTACTGACGACCAACACCTCGCTCCCTCCCAGGTGTTTTTTCAGCAGCTCAGTCTGACCAAGTAAATTGCTGCCAATATATATTGGGTAACTTCTATCGCCCAGGGCGACATCAAGGGTAATCATTTGCCTGCTCTCAACTATATTTTTCATCACGCTCAACTATACCCTGGCGCCTTAGATGCTCCACCAGCTTTTTCACCACAGAGCGGACGCTTTCTTCTCCAGTCTCCATAATGATATCGGCTACATCCCGATACAGCGGGTCACGCTGCGCCAACAATTGTTTTATTTTTTCGAGGGGGTCATCCGTTTGCAGCAAAGGACGATTACGATCACGCGCTGTGCGTTTGTATAGCTGCTCTGGTGTGGCGCACAAATAAACAACAACCCCCCGCTGCCGCAATAAATTACGATTATCAACATCCAGCACCGCGCCACCACCGGTTGCCAGAACCAAGTCCTGCCGCTGAGTCAGCTCATCGACCACCGCCTTTTCGCGCTTTCTAAAGCCAGCCTCACCCTCAACATCAAATATTACGGGAATTTTGACGCCGGTGCGGGCAACGATCTCATGATCACTATCGACAAAATCCCAGCCCAGAAATTTTGCCAACTGTTTACCAATTGTCGTCTTACCAGCCCCCATGGGGCCAACTATAAAGATCTTTTTTGGCTGTGTGGATGGGTGTGTCATAAAAATATTGCCATTGATTCTGCCGTCACGCCGGCAAATTTACCAAAAAACAGAGGTCAGCAGTTAGTTTAGGCAATAAAAAAGGGGCCATGAGCAAACTCATGGCCCCCGACATCACATATATTAATTGATGGACAGGCCTTCTTTGATGATCTTTGGTGTAATGAAGACCAACAGCTCTTCCTTGGAGTCACGTTTGGTTTTTGAGCGGAACAAGGCACCAATCAAAGGTAGATCACCCAGGAATGGCACTTTGCTGGTACCGTCGTTGGTGGATTCTTCATAAACACCACCCAAGACCACGGTCTCACCATTTTCAACTAGCACCTGAGTATTGATTTCACGCGTGTTGATACTCGGGACACCGCCAAAGATATCACCAACGCTGTCCTTATTGATTTGCAAATCCATAATAACGCGGTCATCAGGTGTAATTTGCGGTGTCACACGCAAACTCAATACCGCCTTCTTGAAGGCAGTTGCCGCAGCCCCGCCTTCTGTACTCTCCTGATAAGCAATCTCTACACCCTGTTCGATAAAGGCCTCTTTTTGATTGGCTGTAATTAAGCGTGGTGATGACACTACCTCACCCTGACCCTCGGCCACCATGGCTGACAGCTCAAGATCCACATTGGTACCAAAAGGTAGTTTGACGAAGCTCATGGCAAACGCAGCCGCTGATCCCGTCTCAGGCGTTGCCGGCAGATTAACATTCAATCGGCCTGGCGCAGTCAGGGTGTCGTTATTAATTAGTTCATCCGTAGCGCCCAGCGAGCCACTAAACTGGCTACCACTACCGGTGGTGTTTGCCCCCAGCGTGTCCCGCGAGACACCAAAGCGAGAACCTATGTCTTTGTTATAACTGCTATTAGCAATAACGAGACGCGCTTCAATCAACACCTGGCGCACTGGAATATCCAGCTTGGAAATCAGTCGGTGAATCTCTTCCAACGATGACGCCGTGTCCTGAATCAACAGGGTATTGGTGCGCTCATCAATCGTGACATTGCCACGCGCCGACAGGAGTGAGTTTTTCTCACCCTTCAGCATGGCAGCAATTTCATCCGCCTTGGCATAATTAATCTGGATCATTTCTGAATACAGAGGCTCCAGTTCTTTAATCTGTTGCCTGGCTTCCAGGTCAGACTTTTCACGATCAGCGATTTCCTGTGATGGCGCTATAAACAGCAGGTTGCCAGTCTTCCTTACACCCAGGCCCTTGGTCTTTAGAATAATATCAAGCGCCTGATCCCAGGGCACATTCTGCAGCCGTAGCGTCACACTACCGGCAACTGTATCACTGGTAACCAGATTCATTTCAGTAAAATCTGCAATCAGCTGCAACACCGCCCGCACTTCGATATTCTGGAAGTTCAAGGATAGACGCTCCCCAACAAAACCGGCCTCATCACCCTGGCGGCGTAAATCTTCAAGTGTTGGCTCAATAGATTTTTTGATCTCAACAGTCAGCAGGTCACCCGACTGATAAGCCATATGTTCAAATTTATCCTTGGCGCTAATGACAACACGAACATTGCCCCCTTGACGAAAGGTATCGATCATAGTCACAGGGGTAGCAAAGTCGACCACATCAAGACGCTGCTCCAACTCCTTGGCTATGCTGCTATCAATAAAATCCAACGCCAGCTTGCCGCCTTGCTCTTGAATATTGACGCTGGTTCCGGCATCCGACAAGGTCACCATAATGCGACCCTCGCCCTCTTCGCCACGACGAAAATCGACACCCTTAATACTATGGCTGGCAGAAATCTCACGACTGGTAAAAACTGTTGGGGCTTTATCGACCGGCGCTGACGCTACCGACATGGCCGCACCAGTACCACCCAAAATTACATAGACATTATTTCCTTCAACACGTGTTTCATAAGGTACCAAGCGCAACAGATTCAAGACCACTCGTGTTCTACCGCGAGCCTCAACCGCACTAATACTACGCGCCGCTCCCACGCCGACCTGAGTAGTACGCTTAGCAAGATTATTGCTTGTTGCCGCAAAATCCATCGCAATGCGAGCTGGGTTATCAATGGTAAAGCTCAGTGGCTCTGCTGCTGGACCGGACATGGAAAACTTAATCTGCACCCGATTCCCCGACAAACTTGAGACATCAACAGCCTCTAAGGAGTTTTCAGCCGCGGTCTCTTCGGCATTCACCTGCGCTGCGGATAGACCCAACAAAAGCATAGCCGTCAATATAAATCGTTGCATCATTTTATGGTCCCAAAAATCTCGCTTCATCATCGCCTGCTCACTCATATTCCCGATTTGCTTCATTGTCATGCTCCCCCAGCCCCCAGGGATCATTCCGCTACTGCCAGAGAGGCTGGTCGCTTAATCCAAGATCCCAAGCCATCTGGCACAACTTCAATCAACTCTATCTTGTCCTGACCTATCGACATCACCTGGCCATAATTCTGGCCCAGATAGTTGCCAACCACGACCCTCGAAACAAGGCCATCAGGAGAGCTAACCAGCGCTGAGCTATTTCCACCCTTGGACATTGTCCCCACCATTCGCAAAGTATCCAGCGGAAAGGCCTCCAATGATTCACGCCGACGCCCTAAATCTGGCTGTATACCGCCATTATTACTGTCAGCCTGCTTTCTATCTTTCGCGGCAAGCATGGCCTTGGTCTCCCACGACATAAAGGGGTCACCAAAATCACTAACCGAATAGGCAAAACTATCAACTGGAACAAACTCCGGCAACGGCGTTATACGACCCTTGCTGCTAGTTTTCACTTCATTGATATAGGCCTGGAGGTCAGCATTATCACCACCACTACAACCCACCAACAAGGCCAAAACCGCCGACATTACGACGCCTGCTGATTTCTGCCGCCATCTCATGCTCATTTCCCATCCTCCAAATAGCGATAGGTCTTAGCCGTAGTCGACATGGTTAATGTTTCGTCTTTGGCTGAAATCTTTATATCGTGTAAGGTCACAATCCGGGGCAAGGCAGCGACATCACTGACAAACGCACCAAAATCATGATATCTCCCGGTCACCTTGACATCGATTGGTAATTCAAAATAAAACTCGGCCGGTTTTTCAGCCTGCGGTTTGAAAAGTTCAAACTCCAAACCGTTACCCAAACCAGCCTGCGACACATCAACCAGCAACTCGGCCACTTCGGTCTTGCTCGGCAATTGCCGCAACATCGCCCCAAATGAGCGCTCCATATCAGCCATCTGCTGCTTATAGGCATCAAGGTTAATCGCCTTAAGCTGTTTAACCTTAAACGTATCCTTCAATTCGGACTCTTTTTGCCTTGCCTGTTCCAGCTCTTCCAGCTGATGCTGGGTGTGAAACCAGTAACCCGCCGCCAACACTGCCAGACAAACCGCAAGGATAGCTACCGCCTTAACCAGAACAGGCCAAGACCCCGGATCATTAGGATCCAACCCCTTAAACTGTTCAAAATCGATATTTTTCAGGTTCATTTGCTTTCTTCCGCCTTCTTAGCCTCAATCTCTTCGGGCGTTAACTGCTTGACCTTCAGTGTAAACTTGCTTGAGCGGCTACCATTTTTCTCCTGCACCTGGATCACTTCAAGCCGAGGACTATCGAACCAGTCCGACTCATCCAAATTGCGCATGAATGCCGAAACGCGAGCATTAGACTGCGCCAAGCCCTCAATCACCAGCTCCATACCTGCCTGCTCAAACTTTGTCAGGAACAAACCATCTGGTAAAGCTACAACCAGCTTGTCGAGCATGTGCACCACCATTGGTCGGCGGGTCTGCAAATCCTGAATAACCTCCATCCGATTAAGCAGCTGCTTCTTTTGCGTCTCTAGCTCCTTAATTTCTTTTATCTTGCCTTCAACCTTGGCAATCTCGGCCTGCAAAAAACTGTTGCGCGAATTTTGACCATCAATATTGCCGCTAATATGAACATGGGCGTAACCAATTATGGCTAGCATCAAAGCCGCTGCGCCTAGAAGAATAGAGAAAAACTGGCGTTTGTGTTCCTTGCGTAACTCGTCTCGCCACGGTAATAAATTGATGCGCGTCATTAGTCAAAGCTCCTCAATGCCAGTCCGCATGCAATCATCAACGCTGGCGCATCAGCCCCTAGCTGCTGCGCTTTAATTTTGGAAGAAAGAGACATATTGGCAAATGGATTGGCCACCGTGGTAGGCACTCCCAGCTTGTCCTCAATCAACTCGTCAATCCCGGGAATGGACGCACAGCCACCAGCCAGAACTACATGGTCAACACTGTTGTATTGGCTAGAGGAAAAGAAAAACTGCAATGAACGACTGACCTGCTGAGTCATAGCATCCTTAAATGGCTGCAACACCTCAGGCACATAGTTATCAGGCAAACCACCCTGTTTTTTAGCTAACCCGGCCTCTTCATAGGAAAGACCATAGCGACGCTGAATCTCTTCGGTCAGCTGTTTGCCACCAAACACCTGCTCGCGGGTATAAATCATCTTAAAATCGTGAATCACATTCAAAGTAGTCATAGTGGCACCGACATCAAGTATCGCCACCGTCAGACCATCACCGGCATCAGTCAATTGCGGCGCGATCAGTTTATAGGCCGCTTCCATCGCGTAGGCCTCAACATCGACCACTTTTGCCGTCAGACCGCCCAGTTCACAGGCCGCCACTCGAATATCGACGTTTTCACTGCGTGACGCCGCAAGCAACACCTCGACCGTGTCAGAGGCGTCACCCTCGCTAGCATCTGACGCCCCCAACACTTGGAAATCCATGTTGACCTCATCTAATGGATAAGGAATGTATTGATCCGCCTCTAACTCAATCTGCCCTTCCATCTCATCATCACTGAGATTTTCCGGCATATTGATCACCTTGGTGATGACAGCGGAACCAGCCACCGCAACTGCAGCTAGCTTTGTCCTGCTGCCTGCGCGCTTAACCGCACGATTAATAGCCGCGCCCACCGACTCAACATCAGCGATGCTTTTTTCCACCACAGCATGTGGAGGCAAGGGCACAACGGAGTAGCTGTCAACCTTGTAACGGCCGCCACTTTCACTGAACTCCAGCAATTTAACAGCTGTTGCACTGA
>CAMYNQ010000092.1 GCA_947259785.1 uncultured Chromatiaceae bacterium
ATTGATTGTTTCAATGAAAGTATCTGAACTGCCTTGCCGTTATAAACATCATCCATAATGCTGCTAATAACGCCATTGAGTTCTTGATGAACTTTGTTGGCAACGGTGATTTCCTGCTCAAACGGTACGGTCGTTTTGTATGCGGGGTTTTGTGGCGTTATTAATATCCTGCTATTTTTGATTTCATCAATAAGGTTAACAACAGGTCTTTTAGGCTTGTGCAGGGGGATCTTGCTTTTTAGCTCATCGACATAAACATATTCGCAAAATTGCTTAAGCTGTTCTATTTGATCCTCTTCCTGGAGGACAAAGCCCTGAAAAAGAAATGGTGTTTCCAGCCATGGTCGATCAAGATTGGATATATACATACCCAGCTTGAGGTCATCCACATTTATCTTGGTACTGTTGGCTTTTTCCATTGTTGACCGTCTCTAAGATCCCCTCCACTTTGTATGCATCGACACTCTTGCAGGAACACTTGAGTGGGTTTTGAAAAAATATATATAATTCATGCGGTTCGGCGTATTTTCTCATTCAGGTTTGTGTCATTCGTTTACCTTCAATCTATTCGTCAGAGAAAAAAATATCTCCGTAATAGGCTGTTGTTTGCTGTTTACTGTTATCGCTATCACTCATAATGGCAATGGCATTTATCTCGTTGAAATCCTCACCAAACAAGCTTCTCAGGTCTTCACGCACATTTCGTTTTTCGGTTTGCCATTGGCCGGTTTCGTCGGCACCTGATTGAATTGCCAACATGCGGGCATTGCCGGTGTAGGCGTTTTGCCAGCTTGTGCCAATGCTCTGATTGCTGGACCAGACATAGTTGATGGCGCGGGTTTTCCAGAAAAACAGTCCACCAGAAACGACGACATAGATTCGGGCGGGGTAGTCGTCACCCTCTTTGCGGCGTTCATTGTTGCCTTGGTAGATATTGTCGACCTTCCATGACCAGTTGAGGTAGGGGGTTTTGTTAAGATCGATGTCGATCTTATGAAACAGACCTGAGGCAGTGCCCGAGGTCTGAGCTTTTAATACAGTTTGACTATTATCTTGTATGAGTTTGTATAGCGTATTTTCAACAAATGACTTTTCCTCCCAATTACTCAGATCACCGCTGCTGAAACGGCCAAGATGGATTTGTTCGGCCTGTGCCTGCGTGTTGAGCAGGCTTATCGCCAGAATAGAGATCAGGCTGGGTGGCCAGTGTTTGTTTCGATGCATGAAGACTCCATGGTAAAGTTGCTGTGATTATTTGGTCGCTAGTGGTGGCCTGTCCTTACAACTCATTTTGATCTGTTTTTACCCCTATGGCCAAACCTAAAATTGCGTATAGCTGCACCGAATGTGGTTCACAACAACCCAAGTGGGCCGGTCAGTGCCCGGATTGCAATGCCTGGAACAGTATGGTCGAGGTGGTGGCGGTAGCACCTGTTGCCAAGGCTAATCCGCGTTTTTCCGGCTATGCCGGTGTCGGAAAAACGGAAGTGCAGTCTTTAGCGGATGTGACCCCAGGTGATGTGCAACGAACACCCACCACACAGGTGGAGCTGGATCGGGTGCTGGGTGGTGGTCTGGTGCCTGGCTCAGTTGTTTTGATTGGTGGTGATCCGGGTGTCGGCAAGTCGACGCTATTGCTGCAGACCGTGGCGCTATTGAGTGAACAGTTGAATACCTTGTATGTGACCGGCGAAGAGTCGCTGGAACAGGTCAGCATGCGTGCTCATCGACTCAATCTGTCTGCTGATAAGGTGCGCCTGCTGACCGAGACCAATATCGAGGCGATTTTAAACCATGCGCAGAAGGAACAGCCCCAGGTGATGGTGATTGATTCGATTCAGACCATTTACACCGATCTGTCTCAATCGGCCCCTGGTTCGGTGGCTCAGGTGCGTGAGAGCGCGGCGCAGTTGGTGCGTTATGCCAAGAAGAGTGGCTCGGCGCTGTTTTTGGTCGGGCATGTGACCAAAGAAGGGACCCTGGCCGGGCCGCGGGTGCTGGAACACATGGTCGATACGGTGCTTTATTTTGAAGGTGATACCAGTAGTCAGTTTCGCATGGTCAGAGCAATCAAGAATCGTTTCGGTGCGGTCAATGAGCTGGGGGTGTTTGCCATGACCGAGACTGGCCTGAAAGAGGTGAGTAACCCTTCAGCCATTTTTTTATCACGGCATCAGGAACAGGTACCAGGCAGTGTCATCATGGTGACCCGCGAGGGGAGTCGCCCGATGTTGGTGGAGGTGCAGGCCTTGGTGACTGAGAGCCATCTTGGCAATCCTCGCCGGGTGACGGTGGGCTTGGATCAGAACCGCCTGGCGATGTTGTTGGCAGTGTTACAGAGCCACGGTGGCATTGCCACCCATGATCAGGATGTGTTTATCAATGTGGTTGGGGGGGTGCGCGTCACTGAGACGGCTGTTGACCTGCCGTTATTGCTGGCTGGTTTATCCAGCCTGCGTAACCGTACCATTCCCAAAGACACGATTGTGTTTGGTGAGGTGGGGTTGGCAGGTGAGATTAGGCCGGTGCAGGGTGGGCTGGATCGCCTTAAAGAGGCGGCCAAGCATGGCTTTAAACGTGCTGTTGTACCTAAGGCAAACGCTCCTAAACGGGGCGCTGTGGAGGGTATGGAGGTGATTGCCGTGGAACGGCTGGTGGATGCTGTGGATGTGTTTTGATCAACGCCAGTGCAATGCCTCAAGCTCTCGATTGAGCAGGTCCTCATCACCCAGATTGAGTTCGATCAGGCGACGTAGGTGGCCGACACTTTCAACATCTATGTTGTTGACCTGGAAGCCGATCCTGCCGTCACCATTGTGCGCGACAGAAACGTCTGCATGGATCAGGCTACCACTATTTGGAAAGATGACCTCGGCATGAAAGCGCTCACCTTGATGGCCTTCCCAGCTTGATGGAGGTTTTACCAGTAAACCGTTCAGGGATATATCCAGCAGCGAGGTACGCCATTCCTGGTTGTCTTGGCTGATGAGAACATCGGCATCGAAACTGATACGGCTAAAACGCCTTTTTTCGTCATTCACAGCGAGCATCCTTTTTGTCTGTTACTTGTTCTACCCGTTTAGAACCTAGCTGTCTCGCCGCAAAGCGTTGGCTAGGTTAGTAGTTTCTGCATAATTCTTTCGTATATATCGGACAATGTGTCCAGATCCTCAGTGTTAACAGATTCATTTACTTTATGAATTGTGGCATTGACTGGCCCAAGTTCAAGTACTTGTGCACCTGTTGGCGCAATAAAACGGCCATCGGAGGTTCCACCGGCGGTGGACAGTTCGCCGGGATAGCCAGTAAGTTCTTGAATTGCTTCGCAAGCAGCGTCAACCAGTTCACCTTCAGGGGTCAGAAATGGTTGGCCAGATAGGTTCCATTCGATACGGTATTTGATTTGATGTTTGTTGAGTATAGCCTCGACCCGCTGTTGTAAAATTTCAGCCGTTAGTTCAGTTGAAAATCTGAAATTGAAAATTACCTCAGCTTCACCAGGGATAACATTAGTGGCGCCGGTGCCGGCATTGATATTCGAGACCTGAAAGGTGGTCGCAGGAAAATGATCATTACCCTGATCCCATTCTTCAGCAGCAAGCTCAGCCAGTACCGGTGCAATCAGGTGAATTGGGTTTTCGGCCAGGTGGGGATAGGCGACATGGCCTTGAATGCCTTGCACAACCAAGTGGGCACCGAGCGAGCCGCGGCGGCCATTCTTGATCACGTCTCCCACCTTGTTGGTGCTGCTAGGCTCACCCACCAGACACCAGTCGATTTTTTCCTGACGGGCCTCAAGATGTTGCACAACCTTGACGGTGCCGTTGACACTTGGGCCTTCTTCGTCACTGGTAATTAGCAGGGCAATTGAGCCCTTGTGATCTGGGTGCTTGGCGACAAAACGTTCGCTGGCGGTGACAAAGGCCGCCAGACTGCCTTTCATATCGGCAGCACCACGGCCATAGAGCATTCCATCACGGATCTCAGGTTTGAATGGCGCTGAATCCCATTGGTCGAGTGGGCCTGTCGGGACGACATCGGTGTGACCGGCAAAGGCGAACAGCGGCCCGATGTTGCCGCGGCGGGCCCAGAAATTATCCACCTCCTCATAGCGTAATAATTCGGCGTTAAAGCCCAAGGCCTGTAAACGTGCAATCATGGTTTGCTGGCAACCGGCATCTTCAGGGGTCACAGATGCTCGGCTGATGAGGTCGAGGGCAAGTTGGATTGTTGCTGAGTTGTTGCTGTCTGGCACGGGTTAACCTTCTTTTATTTTTTATGCGTATTCAAGGTGGCGATTATACATAATGACTGCAGCGACACGCATGCCAACAGTGGCTATTTGCATGGGCCACTTGTTACCATAGCGGCTTTAGTCAATTAGAGCCGAGACATGGCAGTTCAGTGGTACCCCGGGCATATGCACAAGGCCCGAAAAAAAATAAAGGAAGTCATGCCTCTCATTGACGTTGTCATTGAGGTGTTAGACGCGCGAATCCCCTATAGCAGTGAAAATCCGGCGATAGGGGAGCTACGTCAGGGCCGTCCCTGCATCAAAATTCTCAACAAGATTGATTTGGCCGATCCGGAAATCACCAAGGCTTGGGTTCAGCATTTTGAGCAAGAGGCAGGGGTCAGAGTTCTTGAGTTGATCGCAGAGAAAAAAAACCAGGTAAAACAATTGCCACAGCAAATCCTGGCGCTGTGTAAAAAGATGTTGCCAGAGCGAAACCTGGATAAAAAACCGGCTAGGGTCATGATCCTGGGTATCCCCAATGTGGGCAAATCCACCTTGATGAATGGCCTGGCGGGCAAGGTATTGGCCAAGGTCGGTAACGAGCCGGCTGTGACTAAGGCCCAGCAAAAGATCATCCTCGCCAATGGCATTCAATTGATGGATACACCGGGGATCTTATGGCCACGTATGGACGATCAAAACACCGGCTATCGCCTGGCGGTAACCGGAGCCATCAAAAGCACGGCGATGGATTATCAGGATGTGGCCATGTATGCGGCTGATTTTCTCTTAAAGGCCTATCCTGATGCGCTGATGCAACGCTATAAATTCAAATCTGTGCCCGAAGATGATATTGGGCTATTGGAAAATGTGGGCCGACTACGCGGCGGTCTACGCTCAGGTGGTCACATTGATATGCACAAGGCCGCAGAGGTTTTATTGCATGACCTCAGAGCAGGGGGCTTGGGGCGCATTAGCTTGGAGTGGCCGGAGTTGGTTGCACAACAGAAAAAAGATAATGAAAACAAAAGTGGGGAGAACTAGCCGTGTTAGGTAAAATTTTCGGTGCGTTTATCGGTTACTGGCTGGGTGGTTTTTTCGGTTTTCTGATCGGTATTTATCTTGGTCATCAGCTCGATAAGCGCATGACGCCTGTGGTCGGTGGTTATTTGTTGCGAGCGGTTGCCAACTACCAGGCCAAGACTCAGCAGATCTTCTTTGAAGCGACATTTTCAGTCATGGGCTGTCTGGCCAAGGCCGATGGTCGTGTTTCTGAGGAAGAGATTGCCTTGGCGCGCCAGGTGATGCAACGCATGGGGTTGACTGCTGAGGCGCAGCGCCAGGCCATGCAGTTATTTGCTCAGGGCAAGCAGTCAGATTTTGATCTGGATAGCGTGTTGCAGAAACTGCATCAAGCCACGCGTGGTCGACAGAACCTGATTCAGATGTTTATCGAGATCCAGTTGGGAGTGGGTTACGCCGATGGTAAATTAAAAGCTGCCGAGCGTGATTTGTTATTGAAGATCTGTCATAGCCTTGGTTTTCCGGTTGATGCATTTGAACGCCTTGAGGCCATGATTCAGGCCGAGATTCATCACCATAAAACCGGTCGCGATCAGGGGCCATCATTGGAAGATGCCTATGCCATTCTCAGTATCGATGAAAATGCGACAGATGCTGAGGTGAAGCGTGCCTATCGTCGTCTGACCAGTCAGCATCACCCCGATAAACTAGCGGCTAAAGGTCTGCCACCAGAGATGATGAAACTGGCGCAGGAGAAGACCCATGAAATTCGTACCGCCTATGAACGGATTCGGGAGACGCGTGGTTTTAAATAGTTAGTGTTTGGCATTGATAATTTTCCTGATTGGTCGATAGATTATTACAGTAACAATACTGTGGGTACGGCCTGTGTCAGATAAAACACTTACTAATTCAGAGCATCAGTGCAAATACTTAACTGATTGTGTTGTCTGGAAAAAATTTAACACAGATAGTAAGTTTTTTTGGATGAACAGCTATTGCCGTGGGCCGAAACAGGGTCAATGTGCCCGCAAGCAGCAAATGACGCAGAGAGAATTTATTCCCGATGAACTGCTGCCCAATGGTACCTTCCTTAATGTCGATGGGGTTGCCTCTGAGGCAGAGTGTGAGAACTTGAAAAACTGTGCTGTTTGGAAAAAATTTAATTCCGATAGCAAGATGGTTTGGATCAAGATCTATTGCCAGGGGCCTAAAAGAAATGAATGTGCGCGTAAGCAACTGTCATCCCAGGGTTTGAGTGTTGCCGATAACCTTTTACCCAATGGTGAGACACTTACGTCCTAGGTATCAGGATTGTGGAGTCGTTTTTTAGATAGTCATCCCGCAACTGACAATCACTGTTGAGTTGTTGGCAAAAAGTTAGCATCTCATTTGGAAAAAACTCTGCAGATCCTAACGTTTTGCTATTTGTTCATCATTAGTATTTAGCATATTAAATGCGAGTGCTTTGCGGTAGGTTTGAAGCATCGTTTCGATTACCCGTTTAGCATATTCACCACTATCATCTATATGACGATTGATGATGTTTTTACGTTTTTCCGGAGTAATGCAGAGTGGTTTAGGTTTGCAGACTATGCAAAGATTTTGGCGTATTCATCAGCTTTAAAACCGACATGCAGGTTTTTTCCTGTTTCGAGTACAGGGCGTTTGATCAGGCTGAGGTTGTCCAGCATCAGTTGAATGGCTTTGGCTTCATTTATGCCTTCACGATCAGCCTCGGGCAGTTTCCGCCAAGTGGTGCCGCGGCGATTGACCAGAGCCTCCCAACCAATTTGTTTAACCCAGTCCTTAAGTTGTTTTTCTTCCAGGCCCATTTTTTTGTAATCATGGAACTGATATTCGACCTCATGTTCATTCAGCCACTTGATGGCCTTTTTCATGGTGTCGCAGTTTTTGATGCCGTAGATAGTGGTCATAGTTTTGGTTTTCGCGATGAGGATGAAAAAGGGGAGAATCGTGATTCTCCCCCTTGGTTTAAATGCTAGATGTCACGTAAGAGCTCGTTGATACCGACCTTGCCGCGGGTCTTTGCATCAACCTGTTTAACGATCACAGCACAATAGAGACTGTAAGTACCACACTTGGATGGCAGGTTACCGGAGACAACCACTGAGCCAGCTGGAACGCGTCCATAAGATACTTCACCGGTTTCGCGGTTGAAAATCTTGGTGCTTTGGCCAATGTAGACACCCATGGAAATAACCGCACCTTCTTCAACGATAACGCCTTCAACAACCTCTGAACGGGCGCCGATGAAACAGTTGTCTTCGATGATGGTTGGGCCGGCCTGGAGTGGCTCCAGTACGCCACCGATGCCAACACCACCGGACAGGTGTACGTTTTTGCCGATCTGAGCACATGAACCAACAGTGGCCCAGGTATCAACCATGGTGCCGCTATCAACATAGGCGCCGATGTTGACGTACGAAGGCATCAACACAGTGTTAGGGGCAATGTAAGAACCTTTACGTACGGTGGCCGGAGGAACAACGCGTACGCCAGACTCACGGAAGTCACGTGAGTTGTAATCAGCAAATTTGGAATCAACCTTGTCGAAGTAGTTGGTAAAACCACCCTTCATGAAGTAGTTATCCTGAATGCGGAATGACAGCAATACCGCCTTTTTCAGCCATTGGTTAACAACCCAGTTGCCGTCGATTTTTTCAGCCACGCGACGCTCGCCAGAGTCGAGCAGGTTGAGTGCTTCAAGTACAGCTTCTTTGACGTGGGTATCAACACTGCGCGGGTTGATGTCGGCGCGGTGCTCAAAGGCTGCTTCGATAATGTTTTGCAGATCAGACATAGGTTAAAACTCCGTTGTTTGTCTAGATTGTATTAGGAAGTGAATTGATAAGTTTTTTGATTCGGTTGGCGGCGTCGATGCATTCTTCCAATGGTGCCACCAGGGCCATGCGCACATGATTGCTGCCCGGATTAATGTAGTGAGCCTGGCGTGACAGATAGCTGCCAGGCAATACGGTGACGTTTTGCTCGGCAAACAGGCGTTGGGCGAATTCGGCGTCATCGATGGGCGTTTTGGCCCAGAGATAAAAACCGGCGTCGGGCTGTTGCACATCCATAACATCAGACAATATTGCTAGCACCGCTTCGAATTTCTGACGATACAGGTCACGGTTGTTCAAGACGTGTTGTTCATCGTCCCAGGCCTTGATGCTGGCCAACTGATGATATGGAGGCATGGCGCAGCCGTGATAGGTGCGATAGAGCAGAAACTTTTTCAATATCTCGGCATCACCGGCAACAAAGCCAGAACGCATGCCAGGCAGATTTGAACGCTTCGATAGGCTGTGAAAAACCACACAACGTTTGTAATCTGTGCTGCCCATCTCGGCCGCAACCTGTAGCAGCCCAACCGGCGGAGTGTTTTCATCAAAATAGATTTCTGAATAACATTCATCTGCGGCAATGATGAAGTCGTATCTGTCGGCCAGACCAATTAGTTTTTGTAGTGTATCTCGGTTTATCACCGCGCCGGTGGGGTTGCCAGGGCTGCAGAGATAGATCAGTTGGCAGCGCTGCCAAATATCAGCGGGCACGGCATCAAAGTCTGGCAGGTAGTTGTTGTCGGCACTACAGTTTAGGTAGTAAGGTTCAGCCCCGGCCAGATAAGCGGCACCTTCATAGATTTGGTAGAAGGGATTGGGCATCAGTAGCAGTGGTTTTTTATTTCGTTCAATAACTGCTTGGGCAAAGGCAAACAGGGCTTCGCGGGTGCCGTTGACCGGGATAATGTGTTGCTCGGCATCGATGCTCTCGGCCGGTAGCTGAAAACGTCGGCATAACCAATCGCCGATACTCTGGCGTAATGCAGGCAGGCCCTTGGTGGTAGGGTAGCTGGCCAAACCGTTTAGGTTTTTTCGCAGTGTTTCGGCGATAAACTGCGGCGCAGTATGTTTGGGCTCACCAATCGACAGGGCGATGTGTGGCAAATCAGCCGGCGCTTTCATATTAGCCTTGAGTTGGGCCAGTTTTTCAAATGGGTAGGGCTGTAGTTTGTTCAGATCCGGATTCATAAGGCCGATGATTAGCTAGCTAGGGAAGTCACTATTGTGGTGACGAACGACAAAATATAAGCGCGGTATTATAACACTCATTATGGTTTCTAAACGACAGGCAGAACTGCTGCCCATTTTCAGTCTTTTGCTTGTTGCCACCATGTGGGGTGTGTTTTGGTATCCCTTACGGCTGTTAAATGAGGCTGGCCTGGGGGGTGTCTGGACGACACTGGTGGCCTACAGTGCCGCTTTGCTGCTGGCTTTGCCGCTGTTGTGGCGTCAGCGGCTTGAGTGCCGTCAGCATTTCATCTATCTGTTGGGGATTGGCCTCGCCAGTGGCTGGTGCAATATGGCCTTTCTGCTGGCGACACTTGAAGGCACTATCGTTCGAGTATTGTTGCTGTTTTACTTGTCACCATTGTGGGCGGTGTTGCTAGGTCATTTTATTCTCGGTGAACGGATGACTAGCTATGCCCGTATCGTGATGTTGGTGGCCATGGGCGGTGCGCTGATGATGCTGTGGGTGCCTGAATTGGGTTTCCCTTGGCCGCAATCAACAGCCGATTGGCTGGCTATCTCTGCTGGTTTCGCCTTTGCTCTGGCCAATGTATTGGTGCGTATGAAGCAGGAGATATCGATTGCCAACAAGGCTATCTCGGCTTGGTGGGGCGCGATTTTGATCGGCCTAGTCTGGTTGTTGCTTGATGATATTGCTGTGCCGCAGGTCGGCTATCAGATCTATGTCGCTGCCATTGTCCTGGGTCTGCTTGGCTTTGCCGTGGCAACGGTTGCGGTGCAATACGGCGTAACTCACATGCCGGTGCATCGGTCAGCGGTAATCTTGTTGTTTGAGCTGGTGATTGGTGCAGCGGCAGCGCAGCTGTTGACCGATGAAGTGGTGCGGCCGATCGAATGGTTTGGTGGTAGTTTGATTCTGATGGCTGCCTGGCTGACGGCCAGATCGCAGGCGGCGACTGATTAATTTGATTTACACCACAACAGTGGTTTTAGTAGTAAGCCGGCAATGGCGCCACCGATAGCGCCGTAGAGGTGTGAATCAACCACCACCGGGCCACCGGCCATGTCGGCAGAACCTGGCAAGGCACCGAAGCCTTGTTCCCACAGCAGTTTGGCAACGATGGCTGCCAGCAGGATGGCTTCGCGTCGGTCGCCGCGGCGAATAGCGGCCACGGCACCCGCAACGAACAGTCCATGCAATACACCGGACAGGCCGACATACCAGACAAGATTTGGGTTGAGAACCAGTAGCCCCAGGCTGACGCCTAGACAGCTGGCAAGACTGATTAGCCACCAATTCAGGCTAGAGAAACAGTTCCAGAACAGTCCCCATATCAGGCCTAGGCCAAGTAGGTTCATCAGCATGTGTGACCAGCCCAAGTGAACCAGGTTAGCGCTGATCAGTCGCCATATTTCACCGGCTTTTATTTCTGCGACATGATAGCGCAACTGTTCGGTCATGCTGTCGCCAGCGATTGCTAATAAAATTGCCGTTAGTGCCAACGTCAGTGGCAAGCTGTGTTGTTTTAAAAAAGATTTGTTGAACATTTGTTTAGTTATCAAGGTAACTAACAATACTGTTGCGTAACTTGTCGAGCAGTGCTTCGTCCTTGATAGGTTTCAGGTTGTTATCGCTGATGAAAAATACATCCTCAACTCGCTCACCAACGGTCGTGATTTTGGCGTTTTGTAAATGCACATCACACTCCATTAGCGCCAGTGCAATTTTTGATAGCAGGCCAGGGCGGTCAGCGGTGATGATTTCCATGACAGTGCGCTGATTGGGTGCGTCCTGATTGAAACTGACACGGGTGCGGGTGTTGAAGTGTTTTAACTGACGAGCTGTGCGTCGGCTAACTTGTTTGTCAGTAAAGTCAGTTTGTGGCAATTCGTGTTTGAGCCGACTGATAATTTCTTCAATGCGATCGCTGCTGCTGATTGCTTCGCCATCTTCTTCCAATAATATGTAGGTGTCGAAGGCATAATTTTTGTTCGAGGTAATGATGCGTGCGTCCGCGACATTAAGGCCAAGCCGTTCAAAGATGCCGGTGCTGGCGGCAAATAGATGCGATGCAATCGGCATATGGATGAATATTTCGGTGCCACCGCGTTGGCTGCGTTGCTGCACTAATATCATTGGGAATTCACGCCCGCCATTGGTGATAATGGCCTCTGTTTGCCAGACGATTTCATCGACTGAGTGGCGGATGAAATACTCTTGGCTGAGCGAATCCCAGAGTTTATCAATGGCATTGCTTGAAACATGTTGTGCAGTCAGTAGTTCACGTGCTTGTTGCTGGTTGTTTTCGCACTGTTCGGTTTGGGCCAGTGGATTTTCCAGGCCACGACGGAAGGCACGGCGAGTGGCGTCGTAGAGTTCTTGCAGCAGCGAAGCCTTCCAGCTATTACATATTGTGTGGTTAGTGCCGCGCATGTCTGCCACTGTTAGCAGATAGAGGTAATTGAGCCGGTTTGAGTTGCCAACGGCAGAGGCAAATTCGGCGATAACCTCTGGATCGCTGATGTCTTTACGTTGGGCGGTACTGGACATGATCAGGTGGTTTTCTACAAGCCAGGCGACGATATTGGTATCGTAGTTATTAAGGCCATGGAGCTGGCAAAACTCGATGGTGTCTGCGGCCCCCAGTTTGGAGTGATCACCGCCACGGCCTTTGGCGATGTCATGAAATATGCCTGCCAGGTAGAGCAATTCAAGTTTGGGAATTTTTTTTATCAGCTTGCTGCAAAAGGGCAGTTCATGGGCATGAACGCCGAGTGTCATGCGCCGCATGTTGCGTACCACCATCAGGATGTGTTCATCGACGGTGTAGATATGAAACAGGTCGTATTGCATTAGGCCGACTATCTTGCCAAAGGCGGGGATGTAGTTGGCAAGAATGCCATATCG
>CAMYNQ010000093.1 GCA_947259785.1 uncultured Chromatiaceae bacterium
AATCAAGTGAACTGGAAAAATAATATGAATGTACTTATTACAGGTGCCAGCGGTTTCATTGGTAGCCATATTACCCAGACACTGATTAAGGATGGGCACATCGTTACTGTTTGTGTGCGAATTCCTAAACTAGCCCAACAACGCTGGCCAAGCGCTCACGCCATCACAACCGACTTCAGTAAAGATCACCATTCATCTGAATGGTTGCCACGCCTTGACGATATCGACGTTGTTATCAATGCCGTTGGCATTATCCGTGAAACCGGCTCACAAACCTTTGAAGCACTACACACTGCGGCCCCTTGTGCTTTGTTCAAGGCTTGTGAGAAAGCAGGTGTAAAAAGAGTCATTCAAATTTCAGCACTAGGTGCGGATGAAACTGCCTTTAGCCAATATCACCTTAGCAAACGCGCTGCCGATGAATGCCTCATGGAATTAAACGTAAATTGGTCAATATTAATGCCATCGATAGTTTACGGTCCTGGAGCCAAGAGCATGACCTTTTTTAGAGCCTTGGCGTCCTTACCATTGACGCCAATTATTGATAAGGGTGATCAGCCAGTACAACCTATTCATATAGATGATCTTATACAAGCAGTATCACAGATCATTCAGCCAGAGACATCTGGCCAACATCAAATCGAATTGGTTGGCCCTAAGGCTATTACGATTAAAGAGATTTATTCACTACTACGCCATTGGCTGGGCTTGGGAAATGCAAGGTTCATTTCACTACCCTACCAACTCACACTCATTGCTGGGCGTTTAGGTGGTTTTCTTGGCAACACACCGATGACAACAGAGTCCGTCCAAATGCTGCGCAAAGGCAATACAGCTGACGTCACTCCATTTATTAAACAGTTTGGCTTTGAGCCCATTAGCTTTGAACAAGCACTGATAAATATACCGGCACAGCAGACTGATCGCTGGCACGCCGGTCTTTATTTCTTAAAACCGTTATTACGATTTTCTATCGCTTTTATATGGATCTTCACTGGCATCGTTTCTGCCTTTGTTTTCCCGATAGAACAAAGCTATGCCATGCTGGCCAAAGCGGGAATTACTGGAATCTGGGCGCCAATAATGCTCTATGGAGCAGCAGCTACAGACCTTACATTGGGCTTGGCGACACTAATGGCATATCGCCTACCTATCGTTGTATCGATACAGATTGCAGTAATTATTCTCTATTCGATAATTATCACCTTTTCACAGCCTGAACAGTGGATACATCCATTTGGCCCGGTAAGTAAAAATATTCCATTTATTGTTGCAACGCTTACCATGCTCGTGCTGGAGAGAAAGTAATGGACTACGAAACCCTTAAGTGGCTCCACATATTAAGCTCAACACTATTGTTTGGCACAGGTCTTGGCAGTGCTTTTTATAAGTGGTGCGCAGACCGCTGCGGTAACCTTCAAGCCATTTCCCATACCAACCGAATCGTTGTCATTGCGGATTGGGTTTTCACCACACCGACAGTGATCATTCAGCCAGTGACTGGCGTGCTACTGGTAAACACAATGGGAATCGCACTTACTGAACCGTGGCTGCTCGCTACATATATTCTTTACGCTATTGCCGGTGGTTGTTGGCTCCCTGTTGTCTGGCTGCAAATCCGTATGCGGGATCTCTCCCTACAAGCTATACAAAAAAACACCCATCTTGATGACACCTATCACCGCCAAGCTCGCCTTTGGTTCTGGTTAGGCATGCCTGCATTTACAGCTATGGTGATTATCTATTTTCTGATGGTATTTAAGCCAACCATCGGTATATAAGGAGTACAGAATGTCGAATATTAAAGAACCTGTCATCAAGCAAGCATTAGGTGAAAGCTGGGAAGAACTTGCCGAAATCGTCAAGCAACACTATGACATCACCCCAGGTGAATCCTCTAAAATGACCATCAGAGGCGTAATGGATGAAGTCTATCACTCAAAGATCGCCAAGCTTTTTCTACTGCCCGGTAGAATCTTTGGCGCATTGGTACCCTATAAAGGAACGGACATCCCAACCGAGGTACGAAACTGGACATCTGAAAATAATCACAAGGCGATGTTTTGGTATAGAACTCTGGACTTCCCTAATAAACCACCATTGATTTTTGCCTCTCGTATGGAACACATAACAGATGATGAGATTATTGAATATGTACGTTATGGCATGGGTATACGCATGGGGATGTCGGTTGATGATGGTGCTTTAATTTTTAAGAGCAAAGGTTATGTGTGGAAGATTGCCGGTATCACAATACCAATTCCAACATGGTTTATCCTGGGTGATGCAGAAATCATCGAAAAAGAAATTTCAAAGAATGAGTTTTACATTGACTTCAATATGATCCATCCATTGTTCGGCCGAACATTTTCATACTCAGGTACCTTCTCAATTGCGGAGGATAAATAGAATGGCATTACCTCCAAACATGAAAGAAGACTGTAAAGTAATTTTGTTTGATGGTGTGTGTAAGCTGTGCAATTTTTGGAGTCAATTCATAATAAAAAATGACCGAAAAATGATATTCATGCTTGCATCAGTGCAATCATTAGAAGGCCAACAAATACTCAAACATTTCAATATGCCGACAGACCATTTCGACACCATGTTATATGTGGAAGGCGATCAGTCATTTGAAAAAAGTGATGCCTTTCTTAAAATCGTCAACCAACTAGATCTCCCATGGAAATTATTAAATATATTTCGATTCCTGCCAGGGTGGTTTCGCAATTGGTTATACGACCGAATTGCGTTAAATCGGTATGCATTATTTGGAAAGTATGACCAGTGCTTACTGCCAACGCCAGACCACGCAAAAAGGTACTTAAGAAATGGCGACTAGTTTAGTAAAAGTCAATCATATTGGCCGTTATGGATTGGCTTTTGTTTTTTTCTACCATGGTTTAATACCCAAAATACTCTGGCCTAGCCAGGTAGAAACTAGCTTAGTAATGGCGCATAATTTTGGTGTGTCTGCGACAATAATTTCGTCCGCTGCAGGTGCAATAGAAATTCTGCTAGCGCTTACTATTGTTTTTTATATAAAATCCTTAATACCTGTGTACATCGCTGCTCTCATGCTCATAGTTCTACTATTTGATGTTTATTTGGTGATGCCTGAATTGCTAACAGAAGCTTTCAACCCGGTTTCAACAAACATTTCGGCCTTAGTGTTGTGTTATTTGATATACATTACTCAAACGCGAAAAGCGATTACACTATAAATGCTAGACAAACTCCCATTCCATTGAACTCACCACTACTACATCCTGTTAAGATGGCCCGGCCTATTCCGAGCCACCACTTCTCACAACTTCATTGTTGAAGGACTTTTAACTAAGTCCTTCATTACACCTTCCAGACCGGAGTAGACATTGATATTGCCGATACGCTCGGTCACTTTTTCCAACACTTCCAACTCCTTTAGACGCATTAAGGTTGGGTTGCCTTCAATCATCTTGGCAGTATTATGCAACGAGCGTGTCGCCGCGGTCTCTTCACGCCGCTTGATCAAATTAGCCTCCGCCGCCTTTTCTGCCTCAACAACCTGATTGAGGATGGTCTTCATATCACCAGGCAAAATGATGTCACGCACACCGACACTCTTGACCGAGATACCGTGCTCCTCAACTCGCTGACGGATACCGTCAGTCATCACCTTGTTCAGTGCATCTTTATCGTTCAGCAACTGGTCCAAAGTTTTGGTGCCTACTGCTTCACGCAGCTGCAACTGAAACTCCCGGTACAGGTAATCGTTGAAATCCGCCAGCTTGCTCTGAGCCAGCTGTGGATCTTCCACCTTATAAGCAGCAGAAAGGTTAAGCCTCAGGCTCACCCGATCTTTAGTCAAAATCTCCTGACCACTGACCTCGACATTCTGCAAACGCAGGTCAATGTGCTTGACCACAACATTACGATGATACTTCCAGTAGCCGTAGCTACCTGGCTGCAACAACGCTTCCAGTTTGCCGTTGACCAACAGTAGACCGACATGATTATCTTCCACTTCGGTGTAGTAGATGGTCTTAGACGCACTGCGCACCAACTGTGTGTTATGACCGCGGCCCAGCAGTGCCAGCAACGCCTTCGACACACGGAAGTCCTCAGTGATATCAACACGCTTCAACTCGATCTTCTCTAGACCCTTCCAGTAGATTTTGAAACTACCTGGCGCGACGATATCGACCAGCAGACCATCGTGGTACAACAGCCCCACCTCATAGTCGCTGAGCTGATACGCCTCAAGGTAACCTCGAGTCTTATCGGCAAAGGTAGAAACCAAAAACTTACCCAGACTGTGATCCAACTCATGACGAGTGATATCAAAGCGCTCAGTTTTTACATTGCCAAGCAGATCGACGTAACGATACCTTCCTGGCTCAAGGACACCCGCAAAGCGATTCTTCTTAAACAGGAAGGCCCTTTCGTTATCTGCAACATCTATTCTTTTAACGAAAAACATAATGCCTCCTAAATTATTATTACTTTTAAAGTCGGGCACCCTCCATTGCAGGGGCGGAATATGACATTCAACAAACAGGAATGACTACTGAGAGGTTAATCGAATCATTGCCCAATATTCGTCTGTACAAGCCCGAACATACCTACCAATGCTCGAAGAACTTCAACGCCATTCGCGCCCACCAAAGCGGTCACACTCGGTCACTGCCACGTTGTTTAAAGTGAAATACCACTTCACATCAAACAAGGGTGCCCTTGGTTTACTACATGAGGGGAGTCGAACCCCAGCCCGAAGGCTTTCCCTAAACACGTTTAACAGACGTGTGCTTTCGACCGGATTCGAACCGGCAACCCACTGATAACTATCAGTTGCTCTACCCGATTGAGCTACTAAGCAGTGTTTAGCCTCTTGACTGTATTGGTACACATATCACCAAAGGTGGATGCGCCAGACCAGATTTGGAACCGGAACCGCTAACACAGGCAAGTCATGCCAAACTCTTTTGGTCTGCATGTCATTCAAGCTTGATTCAACATGCAAACAACATTCTTTAATACGTGGCCGAACAACCCATTTTGCCCGGCCATTTCTCCTAGCCCTAAACTTCAGGATAAGTACCTTAGAAATATTTTCTAAAAATAAAAACATTTCTTAGGTACTAAATACGGATCTCCCATAGATCCTTGGCCAACCCTTCAAATTCAAAACGTTTATCCGTAAAGAGATGGATCACATCTCTATTAGTTTGGCTATGTAGGCTTGGCTTCAAAGTACGAAACACACCACCGCCACCAATTGCCATGGGCAACATCAGCTGATCCGCCAAGTGTTCACCCACAGGCACTGCCGCGGCCTGATAACGACGAATGGCCTGGATCGCTCTACGCGCCACCTTCTCTGCTGACACACCTACCTTTCCAACATATTCAACCACTTCGGAGCAACATTCGTGATGCAAACGCATGGAAACGATATTGCCACTGCCCATGCTCTCCACTCTTTCAGACTTCAACACCTCCTCAGGCCATTTACATTGCTTAGCGATCTCAGCCAACTCCCGCACAGCTACATGACCGGGAATATTGGCGCTTGTCACTACGGCCTCTTTACCAATCAATACACCTGCGTCCAACAAGTCCAGGCCACTTAAACGACCTGCAGGTTTAATCACCGCCTGCCATTGGCCACCACCCTGCGGATAAAACCCGTGACGGGTCATTTTCAATTCGATCTCAACACCCATCTGCCTTAACAGTGGCGCATACACCAAAGCAATAAAATCAAAACTCGGCGCAAAGAAGTTGTGGGTGCCACCTTCAAAACTCAGTCTGGACTCAGCCTCTGCCAGCGCCAGGGCAGGCAGCACGGTTTGAAATATCAACGTCGTGCTACCCGCAGTACCCACAGCGAAATGATATTCGCCTGCCTTAATCGCCTTCGGCTTGAAGACGATCTCGGTGGAGCCCACTTCTGCACCGCTTACCTTTGCATTGCTCACTGCTTGTGCTGCTTTTACACAAGCTAGGTGCTGACGCATTAATCCCGGCTTCACACGACCGGCACGGATGTTTTCAATCCGAATCTCCGTACCAGTCACCATCGCCATGGTTAATGAGGTTCGTAAAATCTGACCTCCGCCCTCACCTTGTGAACCATCAACAACCAACATTGTTCTTATTCCTTTTTAAAACCCCCTTAACGCTGGAGGAGGTAAATCTTTTGTTTCAACCCTTCACACAAACCACCTGACGCAGCGTATGCACAATCTCGACCAGATCCTTCTGCGCTTCCATCACCTGATCAATCGGCTTGTAGGCAGCAGGGGTCTCGTCAATCACACCCGCATCCTTACGACATTCAACACCCGCAGTAGCAGCTACATGCTCGTCAAGACTAACTACTTTCTTAGCCTGGGTGCGGGACATTACCCGCCCCGCACCATGACTGCAGCTATGGAAACTTTCATCGTTCCCAAGACCACGTACAATAAAGGAGCGCGCTCCCATGCTACCGGGAATGATGCCGAACTCATCTTTGCGGGTACGCACTGCACCTTTACGTGTAACCAGCACATTCTCACCATAATGGTTCTCACGTGAGACATAGTTGTGGTGACAGTTAACCGCATGAGCATGTGTCTCAAACGCAATCGGCATTTCACTACGTACTGCAGCAATCACCCGCGCCATCATTACTTCGCGGTTAATACGCGCATACTCCTGCGCCCACTCCACCGCTTCCACATACTGCTTAAAGTGATCGCTACCCTCTGGCAGATACGCCAAATCTTTATCGGGCAGGTTCACAAACCAGCGTTCCATATCCTTCTTGGCCACTTCTATAAAGTGTGTGCCGATACGGTTACCGACACCACGTGATCCGCTATGCAGCATGAACCAAACGTCATCACCCTCATCTAGACATACCTCAATAAAATGGTTTCCAGTACCCAAGGTTCCTAAATGATTCACGTTGTTAGTATTCTTTAACAACTTGTGCTGCTCACACAGGCGATCAAAACTAGGCATCAATACCTTCCAAGCCGCCGCAACATCTGTAGGCAGATCACCCCAAGCACCTTTATCACGCTTGGGCATTCGACGACTGCGTGAGGAAGACCGGCCATGCGGCACAGCCGTTTCAATCGCTGCGCGAATACCGCTCAGATTATCCGGCAGCTGACCCGCCTTCAGCGAAGTCTTCACTGCCATCATGCCGCAACCAATATCCACACCCACAGCCGCTGGGATTACCGCGCCAATGGTGGGAACCACGCTACCAATAGTGGCTCCTTTTCCCAGGTGTACATCCGGCATCACCGACACCCACTTGTGAATGAAGGGAAGGCTCGCGATGTTTCTCAGCTGTTGACGCGCTTGCTCCTCAAAAGGAACACCCTTGGTCCAGGACTTAATGGGGGCACCACCATGGTCACTCATCACTTCGTAAGATGTTTCACACATTATTCTGCTTCCTTCTTCTCTTATCGCTCGTTATTCATTGTTTGTTGTTAATGCTATTGCAGCTGCCGTGCCAGCTTTCTTGCCAGACAATAAAACACTTTCAACCAACTGATTTTATTTAAATATTTCAGACTAGAACAAACAACTGGTAACACCGAGCTATTTTGGCCATAATTCCTAATATATCTATTTCGATATTTTGATATTTAATTTGATATATGAAGACTGTTGCAATCAGCTTATTGGGCACCGTACTGGACCAGAGGGGCAGAGGAAAAAAGCGTTGGGATAAATGGCGCCCTACTATCTCCCTCTGTCAGCAGGAAGATCTGCTGATCGACCGCATGGAGTTGGTGTTTCAGCCACACTTCCAACGTTTGGCTGACCTCGTCACAGAGGACATTCAACGCGTATCGCCTGAAACCGAAGTCCGACACCACCATGTCGAATTTGAAGACCCCTGGGACTTTGAAGAGGTCTACGGCAGTCTCCATGACTTCTCCCGCCAATACGGCTTCGACCGCGACAAAGAAGAGTATTTAATCCATATCACCACCGGCACCCATGTAGCTCAGATCTGCCTATACCTGCTAACCGAGGCGAACTACCTCCCCGGCCGCTTAGTACAAACCTCCCCAGCCAACCGAGACAACGTTGATGCCGGTAGTTATCAGATTATTGATCTTGATCTATCGAAATATGATCAAATCGCCTCACGCTTTTCCCGTGAACACAGCGAAGGCACAATCTATTTGAAAGGCGGCATTGAAACAAAAAACAAAGAATTCAACCGCGTCATTGCACAGCTGGAAAAGATCTCGATCAACTCTGAAGATCCCATTCTACTCACTGGCCCAACCGGTGCAGGCAAATCACAACTGGCCAAACGCATCTATCAACTCAAACAAACACGCGCCCAAGTAAAAGGACGTTTGGTGGAAGTAAACTGTGCCACCCTGCGTGGCGACAATGCCATGTCTGCCCTATTTGGCCATAAGAAAGGTGCATTCACCGGCGCAGCCACACAACGTGCGGGACTGTTACTCGAAGCCCACGATGGCATATTATTTCTGGATGAAATCGGCGAACTAGGTATAGACGAACAGGCCATGTTATTACGTGCCATCGAAGACAAAAACTTCATGCCCTTCGGCTCAGATACACCCGTCAGCAGTAACTTTCAACTAATAGCCGGTACCAATCGCGACCTATTTGATGACAGTCGCAGTGGTAAATTCCGCGAAGACCTGTTGGCCAGAATCAATCTCTGGACCTATCGCCTACCCTCACTCAAAGAACGCATCGAAGATTTAGAAGTTAACCTGGATTACGAATTGGAACGCTTCGCCCAAAAAGCAGGCTCCCTAGTCAGCTTCAATAAAGCGGCACGCAGCCGGTACATGAAATTCGCTCACAGCAGTGAAGCCACATGGCGTGCAAACTTCCGCGACCTTAATGCCAGCATCACCCGTTTGGCTACCCTTTCTGACGGCGGGCGTATTACCCAAGCAGCTGTCGATGATGAAATAATGCGCCTGAAACACGACTGGTCCGCCAAATCACAAGAAATGAACCCAAAAGCAATCACGGCGAAATTTCTTGACGATGAAACACACACCAAACTGGATCTGTTTGATCATATCCAACTGACCGGTATTGCCAAGGTATGTAAGAGCGCCAAATCAATGGCTGAGGCTGGCCGGATATTGTTTGACCAAAGTCGGGAACAGAAGAAGTCAGTGAATGACAGTCATCGCCTGAAGCAGTTACTAGCAAAGTATGGACTGGATTTTAGTATATTTAAATAAACATAAAATCAGATAACTACAAAAGAATTCATTATTGCAACAGCAACCCCATTTGCGAATCACTACCTAATAGTCTTTGAGAACTGATGACGATATACTCAGCGTTTAGAAAATGAAGATAAAGAAAATTAGCTACGATTGACTCGTATATTGACCAGTCTTTAGACCCACGACATTAATTATTTAAAAAAAGTGTCGATAGAGTATTGACAGAAAAAAAGTTGAGGCGTAGATTCACGCCCAATCTTTTAATCACCAACCAACAGGAGGCAATGAATGAATTTAAACAAAACAATCATGAGCCTCGCGCCCCTTACCTCTCGGTAAATTCTTCCGGTCGTTTGGGCCGGGCTCCTACTTAAAAATCCCAGCTTTTCCAAAAAAGCTTAATTTCGCTGACATGCACTGGCTATGGACTCTTGCGTCCTTTGTACGCCTATCGTTATGTCATGCGCTAGGAGTATGTAATGAACAATTCAAAACAATGGCTCAAGAAAGCCAAACAGCTATGTGACGAGCTAGGCCCGGAAGACGGGATCGATCCGCGTATTTTGGCGCGGGCACTAGACACTAAAACAAAAAGTCATAAAAGCCAGCAATTATGCAAAGAGGCAAAACATACGCTGTCGCTGGTACTAGCAGGAGAACTCAGTGACCCAACGCTACAGAATCTGGGTGTAGTTGATGTCACGACAAATGATGACGGTCAGTTTCTTTTTGTTTCAGTCAGTCACATAGATACCGGCATAGTGCCGGATGAGAATCAAACACTAAACAAACTGCAAGCAATACAGGGCTATCTTCGCTCTGCCATTGCTCAATCAGTAAAGCGAAAACGAGTGCCCGCTCTTAAGTTTCAATTGGTGCGGCCACCCAATGAGGTAAACAGTGATGCCTATTCAAAAAACAATTAGCAAAGGCAAAGTACCGGTAAAGATCTATACCGATGAAGTTGAGCACGGCGCGATGCAGCAGCTCTATAACATCGCACAGCTGCCGTTCATTCACAGCCATATTGCGGCCATGCCGGACGTACACCTGGGAAAAGGTGCCACGGTGGGATCTGTCATCCCCACCAAAGGTGCCATCATCCCTGCGGCAGTGGGTGTGGATATCGGCTGCGGTATGAACGCTATTCGTCTGTCGATTAAGGCCAAGGACTTGCCGGACAATCTACGAGCGATGCGCCTGGCGATCGAAGAAGCGATTCCGGTTGGTTTCAACATGCACAAATCAGATCGTGCACGTCAATCAACCATACGAGCACTTTCTGGTGGACTGGATCAGATCATCGGCAAACACAAAAAGATCTACTCAATGCAAAAGAAGCCGTATCAAACCTGGATTCGCCAAATCGGTACGCTGGGTGGTGGCAACCACTTCATTGAGCTATGCCTGGATGAAAACGATGATGTCTGGGTGATGCTGCATTCTGGTAGTCGCGGTGTGGGTAATGTCATCGGTCAGTACTTTATCAATTTGGCAAAGAAGGATATGGGACAGCATATCGTCAATCTGCCAGACAAAGACCTGGCTTACTTCACTGAAGGGGCCAAGTACTTTGATGATTATGTCGAAGCAGTTGAATGGGCGCAAGACTACGCCATGGCTAACCGGCGCGAGATGATGCACTTCATTCTCAAGGCACTGCGTAAGAAGCTACCAAAGTTTGGCATCACAAAAGAGGCCATTAACTGCCATCACAACTATGTGTCGCAGGAAGTTCATTTCGGTGAAAAAGTGTTTGTCACCCGCAAAGGTGCCATTCGTGCAGGTTTGGATGAGCTTGGCATTATTCCCGGCAGCATGGGCGCTAAGTCGTTCATTGTACGCGGCAAGGGTAATCCACAGTCATTCTGCTCTTGCTCGCATGGCGCAGGCAGAAAGATGAGCCGTAGTGCCGCCAAGCGTGAGTTTGGTGAACAGGATGTTATCCACCAGACCGAAGGCGTTGAATGCCGAAAGGACAAAGGGATCATTGATGAGATCCCTAGTGCCTACAAAGACATCGACAAAGTAATGGAGCATCAGAGCGATCTGATTGAAGTAGTACATACGCTGAAACAAGTCGTATGCGTTAAGGGCTAGCAGCCTTAATCAACCAAAACAGGAGAAAAGGCATGTTTATAAACAAGCATACAAGAAACGACAGACACATAAACATGAAACAAGAATTTAGAGAGAGATACGATTATGAAGAAAGAGATCTTAGATGAAGTTATCGCCTGCCTGCCCGAAGAGCGAACACTGTTTCACTACTTCAAAGGCCAGTACGCCTTTCATTTGCTCACCTATGCTACACGGGAGCAGCCTAGTGTTAGCGCTATCAAGCGATCACCGTTTCAGCACCTGTTGAATCAGCCGGATGTAAAAGCACTGCTTGCATATATGGGCAGTGGGAAACTCACACCTGAGATGTTTGAACATGCCTGGAAAGAGACTAGCCATCCTTTTGTATTGACGGTAGATAAATGGGGTGACAATAACCGCTGGAATTATCAGACCACCCGTAAAGGCTGCAACCTGGTGCTTCAGCTCAATTTCTCAGAGAAGCATAACCGTGCCTATAAACGACTGGTTAAACCGGACGATGATTACGTCTTCAACTAC
>CAMYNQ010000094.1 GCA_947259785.1 uncultured Chromatiaceae bacterium
ATATCATCAGGCAGACGCTTCTCAGCCCAACCGCAATAGGCAGCGGCATCCTTCCACGAGACATAGGTCACCGGGTGATCAGCCTTACCCTTGGGGAACATGCGATTGCGAAAATGCATTGGCGAACCATGCCCGGTGGCATCAATGAATTTTTTGTACTGCAGATTGGTGACTTCATACTTGTCGATAAAATATTCAGGCAGCACAACCTCATGCAGCGGCCCCTCATCAGGCAGGCGGTAATCAGTACCACGGATAAACTTACCCGCCGGGATGCGGACCATCTGATTCGGCTCGGCACCGATGCGGCTCTTATCATAATAAATCGGCACACTCATGCCCGACCCCTGGCCCTCAACCTTCTTTCTTGGCTTAGCCTTGAGGATAGAAGCCTCCAACTGCTTCAGCGCCTCGCTGAAATCGGTACGGATACCCTTCTGCAGGTGACACTCAAGACAAGCGGTAGTGGTGGCCTTCTTGAACAACTCGGCATTACCCTCCTGATGACAGGCAACACAACCGTCCATATCCTCGTGGTGAAAACGGACAATCTTATCCTCTGCCGCCCAGGCAGCACCCGCCCCCAGAAACACCAGCATTGCTACAAAAAACCGCCTCATACCCGCTTAAAACCTTCGCCCAATCATCGTTAGCCAAAATACCAGGGAAAGAAGGGTATCACGATCACCAAATGCAGGAAAAAGCTAAAAAAATCATCAATCAACTTGACTATGAAGAGACCTATTGGTTTAATACACGCCGTCCAACGCCCAGTTAGCTCAGTCGGTAGAGCAGGGGACTGAAAATCCCCGTGTCCTTGGTTCGATTCCGAGACTGGGCACCATATATATCAAAGGCCTAGCTGATTCAGCTAGGCCTTTTTTATTTCTCACGGAACCAATCAGGCGGCGCCGATTACGGATTATCTATCCTCAGAGTTCGCAGTTAATCTGCCTGCGCCCACCGCTACCAAGATCGCACGTGTCTGTGTCATCTCCACCATCGAGGCGGTCGCCGCCTGAGCCACCCAAAAGTGTATCATCTCCCTCACCCCCGGAAATATTGTCTCCACCGCTACCACCCTCAATGACATCGTTGCCCGAGTCTCCGGCGATAGTGTCGCGGCCACTGCCTCCGAATATGGTGTCATTATCTGCACCGCCGCTGACATTATCGCCTCCGCTGCCAGCATTGATGGTGTCGTCACCGCCGCCACCGCTAATGGTGTCCGCCGAACTATCGCCGTTAAGGACATCGTCCCCTTCGTCGCCTGTAATCGTGTCGGCTGCTCGACCACCACTGATAAAATCGTCGCCTTCGCCGCCCGCGATCTCATCATTACCGTCGCCGCCAAAAAGCATATCGTCACCGTCATTGCCCGATAGCATATCGTCACCGTCAAAGATAAGACCATCTGCACCGCCGCATATAATGTCGTCACCACCGTTGCCAAAAATTATGTCATCGCCCTTTAGGCCTACGATCACATCGACTCCCCCTGTGCCGTCAATGGAGTCATCTCCATCGCTACCTATGATAGTAGCAGGCACGCCCATGCAGGTTGGCATAGGCTCAATGCTTTGAGCGTGTGTCGTGACGGGTAATAAATACAATAGCCCGGCCATTGATACGATGTGGATAATTCTTCTAGTAATCGGTTCCATTTTTTACTCCTCCATCCCTTGATTGTGATTTAACGTCGGATTCCGGGTGGTTATTATTACGTCTTCAAAATAGCCCCCTCCTGCCGCCCTGATCTTCGTGCCTATACAACGCTGTTGCTCAAGCAAACTATAGACTAGCTTTTACAATATCGTTAGCGGATTACCTGAGAATTTAATTGCGAAACTGCGACTGATGAAGGGCAGAGGAAAAATGGGCAGAATAAAATTATTTCTAAATATACGGCTGTTCAGTCTTAGGCTATGCTTTCAAAATTTATTTTATTAGACAACACGAATACACACCTTTACGATTTTGCATTCAATTTGTTGTGGCTTAATGAGCCTGTACACCTCAATGGACTCAACGACTATGGACTGAAAGTCCATAGGTTGTTTTCTTTGCGACTGAAAGTCGCATCGCGATAAAACAATTACAGACTGGCCCCGGAGGTGTTACCACCAAAGGCGAAAGCAATCACGCCTGAACAGCAACAGACACAAACTTCTAAAGAAAAAATATAAAACCAAGACGCACCACAATCACACGAAAAATAAATACTGCACCATAATAAACACAGACAGGCTCTCTATGGCCTCTACTACAATAACAATTACGCCGTTTGAACAAAGAACCCCCACAAAAACCCATGTCCGCACCAACTTGGTACAGTTAATGCTACCACTGGTATATGAAAAACGAAGATAACAGGAGACTATTCAAACCATGTTTTCAAAAACACTGGCAATAATTCTTGCAGGTGGCATAGGTTCACGTCTGCATCCACTCACTGAAGAGCGCACCAAACCTTCAGTCCCTTTTGGTGGCAAATATCGCATCATCGACTTTGTGCTCACCAATTGTCTTCATTCGGGCGTCAGACGGGTATTAATGCTAACTCAATACAAATCACACTCACTACAAAAACACATCCGTGATGGCTGGTCCATTTTTAATCCAGAGCTTGGCGAGTACATTACCCTCGTCCCACCACAAATGCGCACTGGCAATAGTTGGTATTCCGGTACCGCCGATGCCATTTTTCAAAATATTTACCTGCTCGAACGCAGTGGTGCTGAGCATATTTTGGTGCTTCCTGGCGATCATATTTATCGCATGGACTATGCACCAATGATGAAGTTTCACCAGAAAAATAATGCCGAAATGACAGTTGCCTGTATGGATGTAAGCCTTGATGAAGCAAAACAGTTTGGTGTCATGTCTCTAGATGATCAACAACGGATTAACAGCTTCATTGAAAAGCCAGAAGCCCCAGCCTCAATCAGTAATGACGGCAACAGCGCTCTAGCATCAATGGGCATCTATATTTTTTCGACTCAAAAATTACTAGACGTGCTAAAGCAAGACAGCAAGGATGAACATTCAAGCCATGATTTTGGTAAAGACATTATTCCCAAAATGATTGGCTCTGGAAAAGTCTATGGTTATCAATTTGGTGGGGATTCTGGCCGCGTGACACCAGATCGTTATTGGCGAGACGTCGGCACTATCGACGCCTACTACCAGGCAAATATGGATCTATTAGATCAGATTCCACCGATGAATCTTTATCAAGATGACTGGCCAATACGAACCTACTCAGGTCAACATCCCCCTGCTCGAACCGTACCGGGTAAATATGGCAGTGAGGGCATCGCCATTAACTCAATCATTTCCAGTGGCGCAATTATTTCAGGTGCCAGCACCCAGCACTCTATCCTATTTAATAATGTCTTTGTTAATGATGAGGCCCAAATTCATGACTCAATCTTGTTCGAGGGGGTACACATCTGCAAGGGAGCACAGATTAATCGCTGCATTATTGATAAAAATGTCACCGTACCTGAAGGCACTAGCATTGGCATTAATGAAAAAGATGATAGAGAACGATTTGAAATATCGGCCAATGGGATTGTTGTTGTCCCTAAGGGATATAAATTTAATTAAGAATTTAAGATAAAATAAAATGAATACTGTACTGCAACTAGACTCTAAAAAATTAACTAGAAAATAGACATCCAATAGAAACAGCTATGTTCACGTCTAAACCATTCGCAGAGCCATCAACTTTAACGATGCTTTCCAGGTATCAGCGTGAGGCAATGGCGAAGAAACTTGAGCAGCCATTTAAGACACTACTCAATGACGAACAGATTGAAGCTCAGCACAATGTGCATGAGTTGCTATCCGGTCTTTACCTGCCGATCGCAGATTGGTTGATACAGCGTGGCACTACATCACCCCACTTCATCGGCATTAACGGTGCGCAAGGTTCAGGAAAATCTACCCTCTGCAAGATTCTACAATTGGTACTCAGCGCGGGCTTTGGTAAGCGTATTGCCATCCTCTCTATCGATGACCTTTATCTCACTCGCGCTGAGCGCGTCACACTTGCTGAAACAGTTCACCCCTTATTGCTCACCCGTGGTGTGCCCGGCACTCATGATGTTGAGCTTGGCCTCCGATTGTTCCAACAGCTGCGCAACCAACATGGTTCAATCAAACTGCCACGGTTTGATAAAACAATTGATGACCGGGCAGATGAATCAAACTGGCCACGCATCGATTTACCAGTAGATATAGTTTTGTTTGAAGGCTGGTGTGTTGGCACGCAAGCGCAAACTGAAACGGCATTAGCCACGCCCATCAACACGCTGGAACGCGATGAAGATAGGGATGGTCAGTGGCGCCGTTATGTCAATCAACAACTCAGCGAACACTACCAAACCTTATTTAAACAACTACAGACTCTGGTGATGCTGGAAATACCTGACCTTGATAAAGTCATAGAGTGGCGTTCACTGCAAGAACAACAACTGCGCCAGCAAAAAGGTGACAAGCATCATGTGATGGATGAAAAGGCTATCGCCCGCTTCATCAAGCACTACGAGCGACTGACACGCGCCAACTTGATTGAAATTCCAAACCGCGCCGACCTGCTATTAAAACTAAATAACCAACACCAAATCAGCGAGATCGGCACCAGGGATATATATTCATAGCTTATTAGCAACACCTAACGACCTTCATGGTGTAGATCTGAGTGGCCGCAGCCGTTCCATCAACCGTAAACGCTGGCTATATAACGAACCTCAAGAGCTGCTTAATAACCCACAACAGATGATTGAAATCAACAACAGCCTGTTCTCTTTTATCCGTAGTGATAGGGCGACAGGAAAGAAACTGTTTGCCATCTACAACATCACGGCAGCACCACAAAAAATAAGCCTACCCAACCACCCTGAACTGACCGATAAATCCTTATAGTATGGCCTGGTGAGCCATCAACAACTTTCCGACATCCTGCCCTGCACCACCTTACAACCCTATCAATTTGTTTGCCTGGTGGAAACAAACAGCGACTTCAAGCCCATGCCACCCTTTGCCAGCGTGTAGACTTAATCCGTTTGAATATTGGGTGAATGACTAGGCCTAGCATGGACAAATATAATACTGCTGGCTTAGGAGCAGCGCTTGCTCCGCGGATTGTTTGTCCCGTTACATAGATGGATATTTCCGTATCAATAGCGCCAAGTTAGGGCGCACACTCACCACATTGGTTCAACATACTCACTCCCACCTGCGAAAAACTCATCTGCATTAGTTGCCACAGCGGACAATAGCTGCTGTTGGTGTGGAATATGCTTGGTAACGTGATAGTTTATTAAACGCAAGGTCTATTACATGTCTACGGCAAGCTATATAAGCGTTATTGAGCGTTACCACGAGTACAAAAGTGCTATCCATGACATCATGGCCTCGATTCTGACCGGGCTTGCAGAAGAACAATTAATTAAAACCAAAGAAACCCGCGTCAAGGCAATACAAACATTGGGAAAACGTTTTCCATTTGTTGAACTGCTGTTTGTGATGGATAAGAATGGAATTCAACAAGGAGATAGCATCACCACCAGTCGTGATCATCCCGCTATTTACAACGGCGATGGTAGATCACGTCAGCAGCGCCCCTATTTTCGTTTGGCGCAAAGGGAAGCCTGTGACGACATCATCGTTACCAAACCTTATCTCTCTACGGTCAATCGTAGCCTATGTCTTTCAGCGATGATGAAATGGGATTGTGACGGTGAAGAAGGCTATCTGGTGCTCGATGCCGATCTGATGGCTATCGTTGAGTTTCTGATGGGGGACTCTCAGCGTAGAAAGTTTCAGCCATTCTTTAAATATATCTATAGCATAATTGTCATCGGTCTCTTCTGTGTAGTCGCCACCTTGCTCTATTCGGCTTTTCATGAGCTTTACCTAGCCACTAATGCTGCCGTTGGCAGTGAAGAGGCCCATCTTAAACCTTTCAGCGTTATTATTTTTCTCACCCTGGCTCTGGCAATCTTTGACCTGGGCAAGACCACGCTTGAAGAAGAAGTGTTAATGCATAAGGATATCTTTCGTCACAGTTCTACTCGACGAACTATCACCCGCTTTGTTGCCGCTATTCTGATTGCCGTCTCGATCGAATCATTGCTATTAATGTTCAAGGCAGCACTAGGACAAGGTGATCAGTTGATCCCTGCTGTGTGGATGATGTTGGCTGCCGTTGGCTTGCTTATCGGCCTGGGGCTATATGTTTATCTTGGTGCCAAGGCTGAATCGCTGATGCGCAATATTGCCAAAACCAAATAATCATATTTTCCTTATCATTAATTGGAAACTAACTATGATTAGAAAATAAAAATAGTTTGCTTCACCAGTGTGCTCTCAGACCAACTTCACCCTAGACATTCATAATATGAATCTGAGATTCAAAATTTGCGCTCATCGTATCATTACGCCAATTGAGAATTGATGCCCCTAGTCTTTTTCAAGGTTTTGCCATTTTTGTTGCAAACTAGTCTGACAACTTTTTGATTGAAATGACTAACCACATCAATCAATCTTTTAATTACGCCCTGTCCATACAGAAACCTGCGCTTCAAACTCTAAATTGCCTCGATAAGTGAAATTCAACGCTATCATTGCAAATAATAATCATTCGCATTAATATTGTGTTATTCATGCATCCTAGCCCGGTTCACAGGCACGACCAAGCGCTTTACACAGAATCCAGCCAGGTTATCTAGGAACTCGAATACGATTAAGGAGATTACTTCATGAGTTATCTAATAGACGCCCGGTTGGAAAGTGGGACGCCATCATTGACTCTGACTGACGCAAACACAGGCAAGGAGTGTCTTCATTGGCGCGGCAATAGTAGCGCCAGCCCTGAAAACGCTTGGCAGTCAATGTTCAGGCGATTGATGCTACTTTCTTGTGTCGACAGACTCAGTCTGATCCAGCGTACAAAAACACCAAGCTTTGGCGGGGAGTGCGTTGAGTGTAGGGGGTGTGAAGATCAGGTAGAGAAAATGCCAAAGATCTATAAGGCCATAAAGACACCAGCCGGAACCAATGTCATCCCATTCCAGAAGCGGCCTTAATAAGCAAGGAGAATAGGCAACACCCCGCCAGCCCAAACGATGAAACAGGTTTAGCCTCAGGCGCACATGCGTGAGTAAGCACACAACCTGTCCGCAGAGAAAGCCTAATGGCCGGCCCTCAATGTGGCGGTGTTTGAGTACGGCTAGAATCCGTGTTTAATCCAGCATTCTTGTTAAGCTATACTCCTCTCTCTCCAGACGTAGATTACCAAACCTTATCGAATGAACTCACTCACAAATAATGATGTCCGCATCAATGTCGGCGACACCTACTTTGCCCGTGGTGATGCCTATTACCAAAAGGGCTATGTTAAATCACTCGTCGTTGAACGTGAAAATGATGACATCGTCGAGCTTCGAAGCTCGGTTAAAGGCAGCGGCAATCAGCTTTACACTCAAACAATCAACATAGATGTGAGTTCCAAATATATTGATATCGAGGGCGATTGCAGCTGTCCCGTTAACTACAATTGCAAACATGTGGCCGCCGCCTGCATTCAATATGCAACTGATGGTGCATCACATGCCGATGCCGAATGTCTTACCTGGATTGATGATTTCAACAGTGCAGGGGATAAAAACACCACGCCAACGACAAACGCGGAATTTTTAGTCTACCTGCTCAGTCCATCCCAGCAGACAGGTAAACTGGAAATAGAGTTTCGAGTTAGCCGTTACCTGAAAAATGGGACCCTAGGTAAGGCCCGTAACACCAACCTCAACAACATCAGCAATAACTATTCATCTACCAGCTACGTTCAAGCAATTGATAGAGAAATTTGCGACCTGATCGAAGCCAATAACCAGCTTCATTGGCACGGCGCTTTGCTTTACGGCGATCTGGGTTTTCTGGCACTGACAAAAATGCTGCCAACAGGTCGCTGTTATTGGCAAGACATGAACAACTCGCCACTGCAATTAAAACAAGCCCGTGACTTGAAACTGGAGTGGCAAACGGATGAAGATGGTGATGCCAGGCTGGAGATACATATCGAACCCGATGGCATGCTGCTGTTAACAACCCCACCGCTTTATCTCTCGCCCAAGACAAATAGCATTGGTCAATTAAATAATGCCCGTTACAGCATGGCTCAGTTGCAGCAGCTGCTCAAGGCCCCTACAGTACCTGTAGACTTGCTTGATGCATTCAGCCAGCGTTTGGCACAAAAAATTCCAAGCACGGTTTTACCAACACCAAAGCAGGTCGCTGTCCGTGAGATCAAGGATCAACAGCCCCTCCCCTACCTATATCTTTCCAGCCGCGAGATAGACGAGCATCGCTTTCATATCATGCGGATACGTTTTGCCTATGGCGATCACGAACTAGCCTATGCCAATAATGAAGCGATCTACAGCTATAGCAACAACGCTGCGATTGTACGAATCTGGCGAAACCTGGAGGCGGAGGATGCCGCTATCGGCCAGCTTGAATCTTATGGCTTTGAAGGCCAACTTGATGCCGATGAAAATGACCTTATTTTTCTCAGTCTAAACGTAAATAGTCCCACCGAGGGCATTACCCGCTGGCATCAATTTTTGACTGTTACCCTGCCACAACTTGAAAAACAAGGCTGGCACATTGAAATCGACGACAACTTTAACATGGCCTTCCATGAGGCCGACCAGTGGAATGTTAAAGTCGACGACGATGGCAATGATTGGTTTGACCTGAGTTTTGACATTGAGATCAACGAGCAGCCTTTGAACCTGCTGCCCTTGATTGCCCAGGTACTTAATCAATACGAGCCGAATCAATTCCCCACCACACTGACCTTAGACCTAGGTAACAACCAATACCTAAACATTGCCAGCGAGCAATTGAAACCTGTGCTCAATACCCTCTATGAGCTTTTCGACAAGAATGGCCTGCAAAAAAATGGCGCATTGCGTGTGTCACGTTTTGATGCCGCCCGGCTGAACCAGCTTGAGGAACAAGGCAGCAGCTACCTGCAATGGAACGGTGGTGAAGCCCTGCGTAAACTGGGACGACAGCTTAAAGGGTTCCAGGGCATTACTGCCATCGAGCCGCCCAAGGGGCTTAATGTTAACCTGCGAGACTACCAAAAGCACGGCCTTAACTGGTTACAGTTCCTGCGTGAATATGGTTTTGCTGGCATCCTCGCTGACGACATGGGCCTGGGCAAGACCATTCAAACACTTGCCTATTTACTGCTGGAAAAAGAACAGGGGCGCATGGATAAACCTTGTTTGGTTGTTGCACCCACCAGCCTCATGAGCAACTGGCGACGCGAAGCGGAACAGTTCGCCCCAGCACTCAAGGTACTTGTATTGCAAGGACCAGAGCGCCAGCAAAAGTTTGACCAAATTAGCGAACATGATCTGATATTAAGTACCTACCCTCTGCTTGCCCGTGACGAAGAAACACTGCTGTCGCACCACTATCACACCCTAATATTGGATGAGGCTCAAGTGGTCAAAAACCCAAAGGCCAAAGCGGCGCAGGTGATACGTCGAATTAACACCGAGCAACGCCTCTGCCTAACCGGCACGCCGATGGAAAATCATCTTGGCGAGCTGTGGGCATTGTTTGATTTTCTTATGCCCGGATTTCTCGGTGAAGCACGTCAATTCAACAACCTCTTCCGCACCCCGATTGAAAAACATGGCGATGACCTACGCCGTCAACAACTGGCACAACGTGTCGCACCGTTTATGTTACGCCGAACCAAAAATGAAGTTGTATTAGAGTTACCCCAAAAAACCGAAATCATTCGCACTGTCACCTTAGCCAAAGGTCAGGCTGCCTTATACGAAAGCATTCGCATGTCGATGGAACATAAAGTTCGCCAAGCGATTGCCAACAAAGGTTTATCCGCCAGTCATATCACCATCCTCGACGCCTTGCTTAAACTTCGCCAGGTATGTTGTGACCCACGGCTATTACAACTCTCTCAGGCCCGTGCGGTAAAAGAGTCCGCCAAGCTGGAACTATTAATGCAGATGCTGCCGGAGATGGTTGAAGAGGGTCGACGTATTTTATTGTTTTCAGCCTTCACAAAAATGCTTGGCCATATCGAAGCAGCACTCAAGAAACATGAGATTAGTTATAGCAAGCTCACCGGCCAAACCCGCAATCGTGATGAGGCAATAGAAAAATTTAAGTCAGGTCAAGCCGATGTGTTTTTGATCAGCCTTAAAGCCGGAGGCGTTGGGCTAAATCTCACCGAAGCAGACACCGTAATTCACTATGACCCCTGGTGGAACCCCGCGGCAGAAAACCAAGCCACCGACCGCGCTCACCGTATCGGCCAGGACAAAGCCGTCTTTGTTTATAAATTAGTCACGGAAAACAGTGTCGAAGAAAAGATCATCGCCATGCAGGCTAAAAAACAAGTCTTGGCTGAGGCGGTTTATAACAAAGGCAAACAGGGTGAAGATAACGCCTTGAGTGCTGATGATTTGAATCAGTTATTTGCACCACTGTAAGGCTATAGGTGCAGGGGACTCCGTGAGTTTAGCTGTTTCGGCTTCAAAACTGAGGGGCGCAGGCCGATAACTGATTACGCTATTAAAGATACCTGTTTCTGGCGCCTCAGACGAGAGTGGCTATGATTCTTTAGGGGGAAGAATACATGAATGACCGCTATAAACTGGGACTCCGAGGTAAAACCACGCTGCTATTGGGGGGGCTGATTTTCCTTGTACTGATTATCACCAGTTTTACCAGTTACTGGCAGTCAAAAAGTGTCGCTGAACTTAAGGTCATCGAACTGGAACAGAGTAAGCTCTCGCTGCTTAAGCATGAGATTGAAGGCACCCTGAGCAAGGATCACAAAAACCTGCTATCGCTGCATGACGTACCGCCTATCCAAGCCATCATTCGCGCCCGCGCCAACAACGGCGTTGACCCTGAAAACGGTGATACCTTACAAGTGTGGCGCAACCGTTTAACAACCATTTTCGGTGCCTTTCTGGCGAACCACTCTGAATATCAACAGATCAGATATATCGATGCTGCCGGTAATGAACTAGTCAGGGTGCAAGCAGGCGCAGAGGGGGATGTGGTGGTGGTTGCCGACGATGAGTTGCAGAACAAATCTGACTCACGTTATGTCAGTGAAACCATCAAACTAAAAGCCGGGCAGGCATACTATTCCGATGTCACCCTGAACCGCGAGCATGGCATCATTCAGGTACCGCACCTGCCGGTATTGAGGCTGGCTAGCCCGGTTCACAACGCCGCTGGCCAGGTAGCGGCCCTGATTGTGATCAACATTTCTACTGAAACACTGTTCAGCGGTGTGCACTCCGAAGCCAGTGGCGTACAGCGTAATATTGTTGATGAAAAAGGCTACTACATCAAACATGCCGATGCCGACAAAACATTCGGATTGGAAAGAGCGATCGACTACCGACTTCAGACTATTGAACCTGAGCTGGCTGAAATCGCCCGCCGGCAGGATCAATTTATGGGTCGTCACGCCCGCCACAGAGAGTTGGATGGATTTCAGAAAATCTACTTTTCACCGCAGGATCGCAGTCGGTACTGGTTACTGAC
>CAMYNQ010000095.1 GCA_947259785.1 uncultured Chromatiaceae bacterium
CCACAAATTGAAGACGCAGAATAATGACTGAGCAACAAAAGAGCACCCATTTTGGTTTTCAGCAGGTGCCGCTGGAAGAAAAGGCCGGCAAGGTTCGTGAGGTATTTGATTCGGTTGCCGACAAGTATGACGTCATGAATGATGTCATGTCATTGGGTGTTCATCGCTTGTGGAAGCGTTTTACCATGGAGATGACCGGCCTCAAACCGGGGCAGCGTGCCTTGGACCTAGCTTCCGGTACCGGCGACTTGGCGGCCAAACTATCGAAGTTGGTGGGCAGCAAGGGTGAGGTGGTCTCGTCTGATATAAACGGCGCCATGCTTGGCAATGGTCGCGACCGTTTGATTGATAAAGGTGTGGTTGGCAATGTTCGTTTTGTCCAGGCCGATGCCCAGTATCTGCCCTTTCCCGACAACTATTTTGATTGCGTCACCATGGCCTTTGGGTTGCGTAATGTTACTGATAAAGACTTGGCATTGCGTTCAATTTTTCGTTGCTTGAAACCGGGTGGCCGCTTATTGGTGCTGGAGTTTTCCAAGCCAGCGGTGCCGGGCTTGAAACCAGTCTATGATACCTATTCGTTCAGGCTGTTACCGTTGATGGGTAAGTTGATTGCGAATGATGAAGCCAGTTATCGCTATCTGGCCGAGTCGATTCGCATGCACCCGGGCCAGGAAGAGTTGAAGACAATGATGGAGGTCGCAGGTTTTGAACGCTGTGATTTTCATAATATGAGCGGCGGTATAGTCGCCTTACATAGAGGCTATAAATTCTGAAGATGGTCTTGCCGCTGTTAGCCACCGCCGCGCTGGAAAAGGCGCTGAACCACTGCCTGCAAATGGATCCCGAGACGTTGGCCCAGGTGGCTCAGCTCGAGGGCAAGGTGGTTGCGCTGGCGATTGTCGGTTTGGGGAAGTCAATCTATCTTGTCCCCACTGCTGATGGCCTGCGCGTGCAGAGCATCTTTGAGGGTGAGCCGGATGTGACCATCATGGGCGGTGTCTTTAGCCTGGCGCGGTTGGGGCTGAGTGACAATCCAGCCAGTGTGTTTGGGGATGGTGTTGAGATGGAAGGTGATGCTCAGCTGGGGCGCAAGGTTCAGCATATTCTCAATAGCCTTGATCTTGATTGGGAGGAGCAGCTTTCCCGCCTCAGTGGTGATGTGATTGCCCATCAGGTTGGCAATACAGTGCGTGACCTGTTTAGCTGGGGCAGCAAGACGGCCGAGACCATGGGGCGCGATGTGGCTGAGTATTTTCAGGAAGAAAGCCGTGATCTGGTGGTCAAGCCGGAACTGGATCAATTTCTCGACCGGGTTGATACGCTGCGTTCCGATGTCGACAGGTTGGCGCAGCGAGTCAAGCGTCTACAGGCGCAGCTTAAATCAAGCGGGGCGGACCAGGCATGATCGGGTTTGGCCAGCTTGGGCGGTTGCTGCATATCAACTGGGTGCTGGTGAAGCATGGTCTGGACGATGTCATCTTTGCCACCCACCTGTTTCGGCCGTTCAGTTTTTTGCTCTACTTTTGGCCGCCGCATTGGTTCCGCCATAAGCGGGCGCCGCGGGCTGAGCGTATCCGTTGTGCGCTAGAAGAGCTGGGGCCACTATTCGTCAAGTTTGGCCAGATCCTTTCTACTCGACGTGATCTGTTGCCTGATGATATCGCCGATGAGTTGGCCAAACTGCAGGATCGGGTAGCGCCCTTTCCGGGAGAGCAGGCGCGGCAGCTGATTGAGCAGGCTTATAAACAGAATATTCATGAGGTGTTTGCTGAGTTCGATGAGACACCGCTGGCCTCGGCCTCAATAGCCCAGGTCCATATTGCACGCCTGCTTGATGGTACCGATGTGGTGGTCAAGGTGGTGCGGCCGGGCATTAAACGGGTCATCGAACGCGATGTCAGCTTGCTCTATATTGTCGCTGGTTTGGCTGAACGTTACTGGCGCGAAGGGCGCCGCTTACGGCCGGCCGAAGTGGTGCGAGAATATGAAAAGACCATTCTCGACGAGCTGGATTTGATGCGTGAGGCGGCCAATGCATCGCAGCTACGGCGTAATTTTCTTGATTCAGAGCAGCTCTATATCCCAGAAATTTATTGGCCCCATTGCCGTAGCAATGTGATGGTGATGGAGCGTATCTCTGGTATTCCGGTTGGTGATGTCGATGAGCTGCGGTGCCAGAATGTGGATTTGCAACAGTTGTCTGAACGCGGCGTGGAGATCTTTTTTACCCAGGTGTTCAAATACAATTTTTTTCATGCCGACATGCACCCAGGCAATATCTTTGTCTCGCCCGAGGGTCAATACCTGGCGGTTGATTTCGGCATTATGGGGATGCTTAGTCCAGAGGATCAGCGCTATCTGGCGGAGAATTTTCTCGCCTTTTTTAATCGTGATTATCACCGCGTCGCCGAGCTGCATGTGGAGTCGGAGTGGGTACCGAGTGGTACCCGTATTGATGAGTTTGAAGCGGCGATTCGCACTGTCTGTGAGCCGATCTTCGAGCGGCCATTAAAAGATATTTCTTTCGGTCATCTATTGTTGCGTCTGTTTCAGACCGCGCGCCGTTTTAATATGGAGGTTCAGCCGCAGTTGGTATTGTTGCAAAAGACCTTGCTCAATATCGAAGGCTTAGGGCGACAACTCTATCCCGAACTGGATCTGTGGCAGACTGCCAAGCCCTTTTTAGAGCGGTGGATGAGCGAGCAGCTCGGGCCAAGGGCTCTGCTCAAAAATCTCAAGGCCAATCTGCCTATGTGGGCTGAGATCCTGCCGCAACTGCCGACGATGATCCATGATCTGACCAAGCAGGCGCAAAAGGGTGAATTGGAACTGCAATGGCGCTCGGAAGAGATTGCTAAGCTACGCCGTGAAGTGCGAACGGCAAACCGGCGCAGCTTTGCCGCGATTGCAGCTACAGGCCTGATTGTTTCTGCCGCTGTTATCCTCGGTCTGGATGGTTATGCACCACGGATGGTCGCTGATGCACCTTTTATAACCTGGTTGTTAGGTGGAATAGGTTTAATAGTATTAATGACTTACTGGCCGTCAGGCGCTGGGCGCGATTAGTATGTTGGTTACCTGGCAATGTTTTTGCAGTTATCAGGTAAGTCATCTTTTTGAGTATCGCTTTTGAGTCTTATGTGGCTGTTTGCAACTTATAAGGTAAGTCTACCCCAGCCGATTTTGGTGAAGACCGAATCCGAACAGCCGGTGGTAATCTCGGTTAATCTCAAGGGTTGGGATTCTGAGATGAAGCTGGTCCCCAATGCTAGGCTTGGCCGTATCAAGCCACCGACGGGTCGTGGTTGGTACTATCCAGTATCGCAGATGGAGATCACGGTAACACGCGATGGTCGTCTGGGGGATGAGATGGTGCATGGCGAGGCCGCTAAGGTGATGGTTGAGCGGCTAGTGGTGTTTCTGCAATTCAAAATGTGGAATTCACTGTTTGATGCCATAGACAAGTATGAGCGTTTCTACAGTGATTCTGATTCGGCAATGTCCGAGGACGAAAAAGCGAAGTTGTTGCCTATTGAGCCGCAGTTGGATCTGGTGGCCGATTACGAGCAGCAAAACATGCATGACTACATGAGTGAATTCTTTAGTCGTCCCCTGTCTCAGGCCTTGCTGCATGACGCTGCTCGTTCAATTGAACATAAGCGCAGTCGGCGTGCCTGCCTTGAATTGACTATGGCCTGCGAAACAGCGCTGGGAATGCGGCTGGAATCGGCAGGCCAAGTTAAGGCCGGCATGGGTGATGTGTTTAAAAACCAGTTCAGTCAGCAGTATGAGGAAATTGTCTGTTTGTTTCAGGCGCGTGATGCAATTAAACAGTCGGGAAATGGTTTGTTTAGGTTTATTGCCGCGGCGCAAAAGCAGGAGATAGCGGAGCAATTGACCCGCTGGCGGGCTGCTGTAGAATGTTTGGCAGAGTGGTTGAACGCAATGAACAAAGGTTTGCAGGAAGCGCAATAACAATAACAGGGGTGGATGGAGAAACTGCCACGGTTGGCACGCTAGGCCGCTCATTGAGCGGCCTTTGTTTTTCTGGAGTTGCTGTTTCTTAGCGTAGCAAGGGGGCTTCGACTTGCTGTTTTAGCTCGTTGCCAGCAAGGGCCTCAATCAGTGCTAAAGTAAAATCTATCGCTACGCCCGGACCGCGAGCAGTGATGATCTTGCCGTCAATGGTGACGGCCTCACCAGTGTATGTCATTCCAGAAATTTCCATTCGATCAAGCGTGCCGGGGTAGCTGGTAGCGCGTTTGCCTTGCAGTATTCCTGCGTGTGCCAGGGCGCGGGGGGCGGCGCAAATGGCGCAGGTGTATTTATCTTCTGCTGCCATTTGCTGGATGAGTTTGATAATACGTGGGTCGTTGTTGAGATGGTCGGCACCGGGCAGTCCGCCCGGCAGAACCAGCATGTCATAGTTTGTTTTCAGGGCTTTGTCGAGGCTGGTATCGGGCAGCAGGTTAGTGCCGCGGCTGGCCTTGATTGGTGTGAGTGCGGATTCCAGTCCGGCGGTGGTGACTGCGAACTCTGCGCGGCGTAAAAGATCAATGATGGTGACGGCTTCCAGGTCCTCGCAGCCCTGTGCCAGGGGTATCAACACGCTTGTCATGATGGTGGTTCTCCTGTGGCTAGAAGCTTAGATCAAGCTGCTCTTGTCCGAGCAGGTCATAAATGGGGTGTTGATTGTCGCTACGGGCCAGCGGGTTGAGGGAGTGTTCTTGAGTGTGGTTGATGTCGAGCAGGTGAACGATGCGCCAGTTGTTGAGTAGTAGATAGTCGGCGATCAAGCTGCGATGGCATTGGCAGGCTTCTCGTTCGGCACACATGATGGCTGTTGGTGTTTGTCTGGCAATGCTCATCAGGCGGCTGATGCCATCCTGAAACAGCGGGCTGGACATGTGGTCGGCATAAGCCCTAAAGCCGTCTGTCGCCAGGGCTTGGTGGGGTGATTGGGGTTTGCCACGGCGTAGACCGCCAAGTTCACGCCCCAGCCAGGCGTAGGCAATGCCTTCTTCTTCTAGGGTGGGGGCGAGGCTGCTGCTATTGAATATGGAAAAGTCGCGAGAGCTGGGATTGCTGCGGACATCAATCAGCTGTTTGATGCTGTAGTTGTGGAGCAAGTCGAGGAGGCCATCCAGCGATCGATTGCCATAGCCGATGGTGAAAAGCGTTTGCGCCTTGCTGGTTGAGTTTTCGGTTCCGATCACGTTGTCAGTTGTCTGTTCGTTGAGTATAGGAAGCCAAGTTCACCATTCTAAAGCCTTTTACCTTTGTGCTTCAAACAGAGTGTTTCTGTTTAAATTAGCCGTAATTCTGTCACTTTTCGTCAAAAAAACGTCAGGCAGTCAAAATAGCGACGCTAGTAGTCAAAAAAAATAGGGCGTTTTTGCAAACGCCCTATTGAAGGAGGGTAGGAAGAGATGATTCAGTGCCTAAAGTAAGGCACTAATATTTATATAGCATATGTTGTGCCAGCTTTTGTTTTGATCAGGGGTTATTGGTATTTATGGTGTTCGAGAGGTGTCTTCAGCACTAGAGGGCCAGGTGGCTGGTTGTCTTTTTCAGCTAGACGAGTTGTTGGTGTTTGATAAACAAGCTGGCTAGTGGGGACAAGTTTGATGTTTTGCTTGTCGAGCAGTGGAATCATTTGAGAGAGGATGGTTAGCGTATCTTTATAGGGGTGGCCAATGCCGATGGCGCTGCCGTGTTGATTGGCCTTCTTTAGTAATAAGTTAAATTGTTTGGTGATGGCGGCAGGGCTAGGGTCATCGTCTAAAAATACATCCCGCTGGCGTGAAGGTATTTGCGATTCGTGTGCCAGCTGACTGGCTACAGTGTGGTGGGTAGTGCGGCTGTCGATGAAGAACAGGCCGTCCTGCTGTTTGATTTCTTCCATCAGCCATTTCATGTGGCCGGGGTGGCGGGTCAATAGGCTGCCCATGTGATTATTGATGCCGGTAACGTGGGGGACGGCGTTGAGGTTGTTCAGGAATACCTGGTTGAATTGATTTCTGTTCATGTCGAGCGTAAGCCCGCCGGGCCCAAGTTTGTTGGATCCCATTGCCTGCATTGGTAGATGCAACATTACTTCCCGGTTAAGTTGGTGGGCAGCATTGGCAAGGCGGCGGCTATGGGGGGTATACGGCAAAAATGCGTATGTGATCGCGCCGGGTAATTGCAGGGCGCGTAGCCCAGCTTTGAGCTGGCCACCCATGTCATCAATGATGATGCTGATTTGTACCGGTTGCGAGTCTGCGGCCTGCACCAGGTTGGCGAGACTGTAGAGAAGCAGCGCAGCACACCTTGTCAGCCATTGGCCGATGATGTTGTCGCCGCGCTGTTTTGTGTGTGGCGAGCGCACCTTTATCTTTGTAGTATCTCCAGCCCTTTTAGCAGGTTGAGTGCCTCATAGAGCTGGTAGTCTCTTTGCGCCAGTGATAGTTCTTGTTTGTCTTCGCTATCTGCGGCACCCTCGGTTTTATTGTTGTTGCTATTGCCGTTATCCAGATGGCCTGAAAGGTTGGATTCCTTGATTGGTTCAAAGGGTGAGGTTTCCATTTCGGTCAATTTTACATTCTCAAGTTTGATGTCGGGAATGATGCCTTCGGCTTGAATTGAGCGGCCTGAAGGGGTGTAGTAACGGGCGGTAGTGAGTTTGAGTGCGGCGCCATTGGGAATGGGGAGAATGGTCTGTACCGAGCCCTTACCAAAGGTGGTGGTGCCCATGATGATGGCGCGTTTGTGGTCTTGTAATGCGCCGGCAACAATCTCAGAAGCTGAGGCTGAGCCGCCGTTAACCAGTACGACTATCGGTGCGCCTTTGACGATGTCTGTTGGTGTGGCCTTGAATTTCATTTCAGAGTCGTTGACACGGCCTTCGGTGTAGACGATCAGGCCGTCTTCAAGAAAGGCGTCAGATACGGCGACAGCGGAATTGAGTACGCCACCAGGATTGTTACGCAGGTCAATGATCAGGCCTTTAAGGTTGGCTTCGTGTTCTTTCTTAAGTTCACTGACGGCGTTGATAATGTTTTCGCCGGTATTGGATTGGAATTGGCTAATGCGAACATAGCCAAAGCCTGGGTCAAGCATGCGAGATTTTACGCTGTTGACCTTGATTACAGCGCGAGTGATTGAGACTTTGAGTGGTTTGTCTTCGTTTTCACGAACGATAGTCAGCAGGATTTTGCTGCCAGGTTCGCCGCGCATGAGTTTTACCGCGTCGCTGAGTGATAGGCCTTTTACCGGGGTATCGTCAATGCGGATGATGAGGTCGCCTGTCTTAATGCCGGCGCGTTGTGCTGGTGTATCATCGATGGGTGATATGACTTTGACAAAGCCGTTTTCCATGCCAACTTCGATGCCGAGTCCGCCGAATTTACCGCTAGTGCCAACGCGCAGTTCTTGGTAAGCCTCTGGATCAAGATAGGTGGAGTGGGGATCAAGACCAGTGAGCATGCCGCGAATGGCGTTTTCCAGGAGGGCGGAATCTTCTCTCGGTTCAACGTAGTCGGACTTGATCTTGCCAAAGACGTCGGTAAAAGTACGTAACTCGTCGAGTGGCAGCGGTGTTTGTTTAATGTCTTCGCGTTCTGCCAATACGCCTTGGCCAATGGTAAGTGATACACCGAGGACGGTGCCAAGGCCGACAAGCATGATGTTGCGGGTGGAAAATTTCATTAGTAACTCCATAAATGTACTGCTGCGATAACACCGTTCAAGCGAGGATACTCTTTAATAAGTCGCGCTTTCAAGGGTATGACAGCTTTATCGGCACCATGTTGCAGGATTAATAGGTTTTCCTTTATGGCGCATTTCAAAGTAGAGGCTGGAGCTGGAATTGCCGCCGCTGTTGCCGAGTGTGGCAATGCTCTCGTTGCCAGAGATGGTGTCGCCAACATCTTTGTAGAGGCTTTGGTTGTGGCCATATAGACTCATGTAGCCACTGCCATGGTCAATGATTAACATCAAGCCGTAGCCGCGGATCCAATCAGCAAAAATGACTCTGCCGGGTGCGATGCTACGGATTTCCTGTCCTGCTTTGCCATTGATGGTGATGCCCTGCCATTTTAGTTGCCCCTGCTTACGCGGCGAACCAAAATGGTTTTTGATTTTTCCTTTGGTGGGCCATTTGAGCTTGCCTTTGAGTTTGCCTAGATTGCTGAAGTCAATTTTGCTGTCTTGTGTTTGAGGTGGTAGATTTTGTAACAGTTTGCCGAGGGCCTTTTCGTCTTCCAGCAGCCGTTCGAGCTGTTGTTGCTTGCTGTTAATCTTGCTGTTGAGTTTGCTGAGCAGGGTTTTCCGCTGTGATTGGCGTTGCTGCAATTGTTGCTGTTGTTGCTGTTGTTGCTGTTTCAACTTTTCAAGTTTGTCGGCGCTTTTTTGTAAGCGTATTTCTGATTCGCTAAGTTGTTTAATGTTGAGTTGTGTTTGTTCAACGGCGCTAATCTGAGCGCGACTAAAATAATTATAGTAGGTCATGCTGCGGCCTGTAGCGGCGGGGTTGGATTGATTGAGTAGTAATTTCAGTTGTTGTTGCTCGCCAGCGGTGTAGGCGGCTCGTATTTGTTGATCCAGGTTGTGCTGTTGTTGGTTTAGCTTTTTGCGTAGCGTATTTGTTTCGTTGCTGAGCTGGTGCTGGTCTTTTTTTTGTTGTTTGAGTTGGTGATGCGTTTTTTGTTGGGAGCGGCTCAGATTGGCAATTTCTTTTTCAAGCTTGCTGAGTTGCTGTTGCTGCTGTTGCTGCTGCCGTTTGTCGCTGCCCAGGTCTTGTTTTATTTCGCTGATGTTGCCGCGAATTTGTTGCAGACGCTGTTGTGAGGCTGCGTCTTCAGCTTTGCTTGTGAGGGGGGTAAGTCCCAGGCTCAGGATGAGGATCCAGGCAGAACCTAATTGTGTGCGTTGTATGCGCAATCCGTTGTTCTGATATCTGTTGATTGTATTGGAGCAGATTATGGGTTGCGCTGGTCTGGGCGGCAAGGCCTATTCTGTATCGTCTTTCAGATGCATTAGTGTGTGGCCGCTCATGTTGTTTGGTGCTTCCAGTCCCATCAGGTAGAGCATGGTTGGGGCGACATCTGCCAGACTGCCCTGGCTTTTGTCTGGTACGGCGTCACGGCCAACATAGATGAAAGGCACGACATTGCTGGTGTGGGCTGTATGGGGTTGGCCGGTGGTCGGGTTTTGCATGCGCTCAGCATTGCCGTGGTCGGCGGTGATCAGTGCTTCGCCGCCAACTTCCTTAAGTGCGCCTACTATCTGTTCGAGGCAGCTGTCGATGGTTTCGATTGCCTTGACGGCGGCTTTGAAATTGCCTGTGTGTCCAACCATATCCGGATTGGCAAAGTTGCATATGATGGCGTCGTATTTGCCACTACGAATCGCCTGGCACAGTTTTTCCGTTACTTCAGGTGCGTTCATTTCCGGTTGTAGATCATAGGTGGCGACATCTGGTGAATTTACAAGAATACGGTCTTCGCCGGGAAAGGCCTGCTCTTCGCCACCATTAAAAAAGAAGGTGACGTGAGCGTACTTCTCGGTTTCGGCAATGCGCAGCTGGCGCATGCCGATATTGGAAATGTATTCGCCAAAACTGTTGCTTATGCTTTCGGATGGGAAGGCAACCGGGATGTGAAAATCCTTGTTGTATTCGGTTAGGCTGACGAAGGCGCTAAGCTTTGGGGTAACGCGGCGCTCAAAACCGTCAAAGTCCTCTTCGATGAAGGGGCGGGTGATCTGGCGGGCGCGGTCAGAGCGATAGTTCATGAATACAACGACGTCTCCATCCTTGATGGTAACGGCAGCTTCGCCTTCGGGGGTGATGGCGGTTGCCTTAACGAATTCGTCTGTTTCGTCACGTTCGTAGGCCATTTTCAGGCCGTCGATAGCGCTGGTCGCACTGAAGTCGCCTACACCTTGAGTGATCAGGTCGTAGGCGGCTTGGATTCGGGGCCAGCGATGATCTCTGTCCATGGCGTAGTAGCGGCCGATGATTGAGGCGATGCGGCCATTACCTAGCTGCTTGAATTCATTTTCCATTGTTTCAATGGAGGCGGCAGCGCTTTTGGGGGCGGTGTCGCGGCCGTCAAGGAAGGCATGCAGATAGACATCTTTGGCGCCACGGTCAACTGCTAGCTTGGCAAATGCCTGGATGTGCTCTTCGTGGCTATGCACGCCGCCCGGCGACAGTAGGCCGATGATGTGAACGGCTTTGCCGTTTTCGATGGCGGTATCAACCGCTTGAGTCAGGGTGTTATTGGTGAAAAACGAGCCGGTTTTGATGGCGCGGCTGATGCGGGTGAATTCCTGATAAACCACCCGGCCTGAGCCCAGATTGAGGTGGCCAACCTCTGAATTGCCCATCTGTGATGCTGGTAGGCCAACCTCTGGCCCAGAACAGCGCAAAAATGTGCGAGGATATTTCGCCCACAGCTGATCCCAATAAGGTATCTTGGCGTGATGAATGGCGTTATGTTCGGTTTCTTCGCTATAGCCCCAGCCATCAAGGATGAGCAGGGTCATTGGTTTTGCTAATTCCGGCATGGTTTCTCTAGTATGGTTCAGGGGCTTGTGAATGGGTTCTGATTGGCAGCGTTCAACTGGGGTATATTATGACACTAAGTGCGAATTCATGATAGTTCTCAGCCATGAGGTACATAATGGCTTCCGTGTTAACAGATTAATTGTATAATGTTTTTTATAAATCAAAAACCGTATAATCCGAATGGGGGGTAGGAACCTTTCGAATAATTAAGGTTTGTGTGGGCAATTTAAATGGGGAATAAATAATGCTGCCGCTTGAGCGCGATGACTTGTTAGATAAGGATGAAGATATTGATTTGGCGGCGCGCTCGCTAAAGGCAATGTCACATCCGATACGTTTAAAAATACTGTGTACGCTGAGTGATGGTGAGGTGAGTGTGCAGGATATAGTTGATAATGTCGGCACGTCGCAGAGTAATATTTCGCAGCATCTGGCGATTTTGCGCGACAAGGGTATTCTGGCATCACGTAAGGATGCGAATCGTGTATATTATCGCGTCGGTGATCCAAGGACTCTGCGTCTGATCAGTATGATGAAACAGTTGTTTTGCGAAACTGAGTAATGTCGCCTGAGTGGCGGCGATCTTCAGAGAATAATCGAAGTAAGGTGAAATCAACGTCATGGGGCAGTATCTAGAATTTGCGGGTAATCACCCGTTGCTGGTGGCTGCGTTTGTTGCTGTCGTTATCATGTTGGTAATGAATGAGTTCAAACGCAAGCTGTTGGGTTTTAATGAAGTGAGTATTAACGATGCTGTGCGACTGATTAATCAGGATGACGCTTTAGCATTGGATGTGCGCGAAGATAAAGAATTTCGTGATGGCCACATTCTCAACGCAGTCAATATTCCCTTGGGTCTGCTGGAAGGTCGTCTGCAAGAGATCGAACAGCACAAAGAATCCCCCGTTATTATTTATTGCCGCACCGGTCAGCGTGCAGCTAAGGCGGGCGCTGTATTGAAGCGTCAGGGCTTTACTTCAATACATAAACTTAATGGTGGCATGATGGCGTGGGTGGATGCCAATATGCCGGTTAATCGTAAGAAAT
>CAMYNQ010000096.1 GCA_947259785.1 uncultured Chromatiaceae bacterium
TGAATGCCTGCCTGGATCAGCGAATGGCTAACACGTGATACAGCGATCACCAATAGGTTGCGACGATGTCGCTGCACCCAGGGCAGTAGCTCATCCAGCGATGGGCCACCCGCCAGTAGCACCGCAGTCTTACCCTTGAAGGCATCCTTCAAGCAGATGGCCGGATTTTGATTTTCCGTCAGGTTCTCGATTTGACGAAGGCTGAAAGGACGGTTGCTAAGACCCAGTCGATAGCTATCTTTGAGAACATCGAATTCCTCCCTGAGTTTGCGCCAGAAAGGTAGGTATGCGCTGAAATGACCATGAACCACCCCTAGAGAGCGGTGCAGAACCATACGATCTTGGATGGCGTAGTCGGGTAAGTCCATTTTTGATATGGCGAGCTCCTGCCAATTATCCATGGTGGCGATGGCTAGCTCCCCCTGTGGGTCAATCAGTTCAACTAGACGTTCAAGCACCTGGGGGAGATCGACGAACAGGTAGCGGCTGCCCTTTGGCACTCCTTGCGACTTAATGTATTGGTAGAGCAGACCACTGTCAGTGCCTGCGATGAGGTAAAACGTGTTTTCCTCAAACAGGGAATTATCAAAAAAGGATCGAAACACGGTGCTGGCGTCAGCGCTTTGAAATGCATTGCGATTGATGGCAAACAGGTAATGTTCCCCAAATGTATTACTGACGACATCGCCCAAATCATTTTGTGGAGATAGGTTGGTTTCGGTCAAGAGTATGCCTCTAGTGTGTCGATATTATGGCTTTGAATAAGGCAGCAGCAAATTGCGTACCAATTAACAAAGGGGGTTCGCTTGAGTGACTTCAGGTTGAATCGCTTTTAGGGTGTGGAAGTTTTTTGTAATAGGCTGTCTTGGTATTGGTGTGAGGTTGTAACCCGTTGTTTATATTGTTTTTTATAAGTTATTGATATGGTTGGGAGCGTTAGAAACTCAGTGTCATTTCAGTAATGCTAACCACAAATGAAATGACATCTGCCCAAAGAGTTTGATGTGGCCAACACCTAGTTTGCCTTGCGGAGCGCTGAACATCTAGCCAGCAAGGACGGTATCTTGACGCGTCCATCAAGCGACTGATTGATTGACTGTGCGTTTAAGACTGAGTTGTGAGTTTTTCTACATCGAGGAGAGTCAATTATCACTTGCAGTTTAAGAAAACAATCCAGTTCTAGCCTAAAGACTTGGTTGCTGAAGACGCTAAGCAAGATTAGGAGCGGTAAATGTTTCTAAATAACAGGAGATATATCCGCTAAATGCATCTTACCACCGGACTCGGCCCGGCCAATGCGTCGTGCCAGCGGGGGTAAAAAGAAACAGGAGTTTCAACAATGGCTGCAAGTGTAATTAACACTAATGTAATGTCTTTGAATGCCCAACGGAATTTGAATAAAAACGCTCTGAGCCTGGCAACTTCCGTCGAGCGTCTGTCCTCTGGTCTGCGAGTCAATAGCGCCAAAGACGATGCTGCAGGTTTGGCGGTGGGCATGACCCTAGAGTCCAATGTTCGTTCGCTTAGTGTACAAATCCGAAATCAGGCAGACAATATCTCCACCGCGCAGGCCTTGGATGGTGGCTTGGGCGTGGCGACGGACATTCTGCAACGTATGAATGAACTGGCCGTGCAGGCACAAGGTAGCAACGGCATTGCTGAGGCGTCAAAAATTCAAGTGGAATACGGCGCCTTGAGTTCCGAATTTGCCAATATCACTGGGGTTGCAGCACCTGGAGGTTCATTGACAGCTGGTGCTGCCGCCGCCGCTGGGCTTATTGCTACCCGGCTGGGTGAGGTTGCCGGCGCTAGGGCATCTTTGGGTGCGGCGATGTCTGTGGCCGAATTTACCATTCAGCGGTTTGAGGCGGCACGCGAGAGTGATTCTGCTGCCCGTAGTCGGATCATGGATGCGGACTTTGCCATGGAGACGGCCAACCTGACCCGTGGCCAGATTCTGCAACAGGCAGGTACGGCGATGGTGGCCCAGGCCAACCAGATTCCAAATAACGTGCTGTCGCTCTTGGGGTAATCGTAAGGTAAAAACGGCCAAGCGTTAAAGTCTAGTTTTTCCTGGCCGATATAAACGTTAGGAGCGGTAAATATTTCTAAAAGAGATATATCCGCTGAATATAAGCAACCCTCGGACTCGGCCCGCCTATGTCGCGCCAGCGGGGGTAAGAAGTAGGAGTAAGAACAATGGCTGCAAGTGTAATTAACACCAATGTAATGTCTTTGAACGCTCAGCGTAACTTGAATAAAAACGCCTTGAGCCTGGCAACCTCTGTCGAGCGTCTGTCCTCTGGTCTGCGTGTCAATAGTGCCAAAGATGATGCCGCCGGTTTGGCGGTGGGCATGACCCTAGAGTCCAGCGTCCGTTCGCTTAGCGTACAGATCCGAAATCAGGCAGATAATATCTCTACCGCGCAGGCCCTGGATGGTGGTTTGGGGGTGGCGACGGATATTCTGCAACGTATGAATGAACTGGCTGTGCAGGCGCAAGGCAGCAACGGTATTGCGGAGGCGTCAAAAATCAATGTGGAATATGCAGCCTTGAATACCGAGCTTGGTAATATCACAGGTGTGACTGCACCTGGCGGTACCGTGAATACAGCCTCTGCCGCAGCCGCAACACAAAGCAATATTGGTACCCAGCTGGGCAATGTTGCTGGTGCTCGTGCATCTTTGGGTGCGGCGATGTCTGTGGCCGAATTTACCATTCAGCGGTTTGAAGCGGCGCGCGAGAGTGATTCTGCTGCCCGTAGTCGGATCATGGATGCGGATTTTGCCATGGAGACGGCCAACCTGACACGTGGCCAGATTCTGCAACAGGCAGGTACGGCAATGGTGGCTCAAGCCAACCAGATACCAAATAACGTGCTGTCGCTCTTGGGATAACCGTAAGGTAAAAATGGCCTGGCGTTAAAGCCTAGTTTTGCCAGGCCGATAGAAACAGTAGGAGCGGTAAATATTTCTAAATGAAATATATCCGCTGAATGCAAGCAGCCCCCAGGCGCGGACTACATCTGTCGCGTCAGCGGGGCTAAGAAGTAGGAGTAAGAACAATGGCTGCAAGTGTAATTAACACCAATGTAATGTCTTTGAACGCTCAGCGTAACTTGAATAAAAACGCCCTGAGCCTGGCGACCTCTGTCGAACGTCTATCCTCTGGTCTGCGTGTCAATAGTGCCAAAGATGATGCCGCCGGTCTGGCGGTGGGCATGACCCTAGAATCCAGCGTCCGTTCACTTAGCGTACAGATCCGAAATCAGGCAGACAATATCTCAGCGGCGCAAACCCTGGATGGTGGTCTGGGGGTGGCGACGGATATTCTGCAACGTATGAATGAACTGGCCGTGCAGGCACAAGGCTCCAACGGCGCTGCAGAGGTGTCAAAAATTCAGGTGGAATATACCGCATTGAATACTGAGCTTGGCAATATTACAGGTGTGACTGCCCCCGGCGGTTCTCTTGGTGCAAGTGCTGCAGCAATTCAGACACAATTGGGTACTACTCTGGGTGCTGTTGCTGGCGCTCGTGCATCTTTGGGTGCGGCGATGTCTGTGGCCGAATTTACGATTCAGCGGTTTGAGGCGGCGCGCGAGAGTGATTCTGCTGCCCGTAGTCGGATCATGGATGCGGATTTTGCCATGGAGACGGCCAATCTGACCCGTGGCCAGATTCTGCAACAGGCAGGTACGGCGATGGTGGCTCAGGCCAACCAGATTCCAAATAACGTGCTGTCGCTCTTGGGGTAATAAGAGTCAGAGAAAATCTGAGGTAATGTAACCCGGCCACGTCCCAAGCGTGGCCGGGTTTTTAGAAGCAGGAGGTGGTGCAAATGAACGTCTCTAATTTATCCTCAATAAGCCAGCAGGTCCTCACTGTTGCTAAGGCAGGTGGAGACACTGCCACTCAAAAACTGGCCTCCCACGGCAATTCCTTGCCGACATTGGAACAAGCTTCTCCGCCGGTGGAAAACCTGCGGAACGAGAATGTGAAAGATCTGCAAAATAAGATCGAGAACGATCTGCAGAATGAGAAATCAAATTCACAGCCGAGCAAAGAAGAATTACGCGACCTTGTTGTAAAAGCCAATGAGGCTCCGATGGTGCGATCCAGTAACTTGAAATTTTCGGTTGCTGAAGGGAGTGATATCAATGTTGTTCGTATTGAAGACTCAAAAACAGGTGAGTTGATTCGGCAAATACCTTCTGAGGATATGGTGGCGCTTGCCCGTGCACTAAATGAACAAAGACAAGGAGTGGTACTGGAGGAAGAGGTATAACCTTGTGGCATGAATCATGCTTGAAATGATGTATTAGTCTTCAGTAACTCAGAAATAGAGGTGTAAAAATGGCCACATTTGGTTTTGGAACGATAACCTCACAGGGTGTTGGCTCAAGTCTAGATGTTGCTGGCATTGTCAGGCAGCTGATGCAGATTGAACGGGCACCTCTTGACAACCTTATTCAACAAAAAGATAGCTTCGACGCCAAGATTTCCGCATTTGGGACGATTAAGAGCACTCTTTCATCGCTGCAATCATCACTGACAGGATTGAAGTCTGGTTCTAGCACATTGGCGAACACAGCTGAATCTTCTGATACGAGCGTTCTCAATGCCACTGGTTCTACCGGTGCGGTCGCGGGTGATTATTCCGTTGAAGTAAGCCAACTTGCTCAGTCACAAAAGTTGGTTGCGAGTGGACAAGCCGATACGACGACAGCCATAGGTAGTGGTACGCTTACTATTGATTTAGGCACTATCTCCGGTGGCACCTTCGATGGTGGAACGGGTAAATATACTGGCGCCACTTTTGCCTCTAATGCAAGTGGTCCTTTTGACATCGTCATCGACGCCACGAACAATACTCTGGCTGGCATTCGAGATGCCATTAATGATGCTGGTATTGGTGTAACTGCGACCATCGTTAATGATGGTGATGCAACTAACCCTCAACGTCTGGTACTGAGTTCAACAAGTAGTGGTGCTGACCAGAGTATGAGTATTTCTGTTGCCGGCGACGCAGCTCTATCTAACCTGTTGAGCAATGACCCTACTGGCACGCAGAATCTCTCGCAAACCATCGCCGCGCAGAATGCCAATTTCGAAGTGGATGGAATATCCATCACTAAATCATCTAATACGGTAACGGATGTGATTGCGGGTGTTACTTTGGATTTGAAGGCTACGAACATAGGTTCGTCTATCAATGTTTCAGTTGCGCAAGATACAGTTAGCGCTAAAACAGCAGTTGAGGATTTTGTTAAAGGTTATAACGATCTGCTTGTAGAGATTAAAAAACAAACGGACTCAGGCTATTCGAGCGGTACAGCAGGGGCGCTAGCTAGCGATTCTATTACCCGGCAAATACTTTCATCTATTCGCGATGAATTAACCACAGCACCGACCGGTATCACTGGCTCGTACAATAACTTGTCAAGCATTGGTGTTTCATTTCAAAGTGACGGTACCATTGCCCTGGATGAGTCAATGCTAGCGGCGGCTATACAGGACGACAACAATAATGTTGCAGAGTTGTTTTCTTCTGCCGATGGTTATGCAACAAGGCTTGATTCCGCATTGACGGATTTGTTGGCATTTAATGGAACTATCAACTCACGTACAGATGCTTATGAAGATAGGATTAGCACCTTGGAGGACCGGCAGCTAGTGTTAGAGGGGCGGCTTGAAAGGAAAGAGGTGAGTTTTCGTACGCAATTTACAAATCTTGATGTGTTGATGAGTAATCTGTCTGTGACCAGTAGCTATTTGACACAACAGCTTGATATTCTCAATGCTCAATTGTCGGGTTAGTAATAAGTAACAAATTTAATGTAGGTCTGGATTTTATCGACGTGCTATTGATGTATTAATTGCTGAAGGGAGTTTGGGATGGATAACATGAAAAGTGCAGTCAAAGCTTATAAAACAGCGCAGGTTGATGCTGCCATTCTGGGTGCCACCCCTCATGAGTTGGTTGGGAAATTACTTTCCAGGGCGATTGAATCAGTCGAAGAAGCTAAAGGGTTTATGCTGAAGGGGGAGATTAGTGCTAAGGGTCAGGCGATTAAAATAGCAATATCAATAATAGCTGACGGCTTGCGTAGTAGCTTGAATATGGAAGCAGGCGGTGAGATCGCAGCGAATCTGGATGTGTTGTATGAGTACATACTGCAACAATTAATGAAGGCGCATGCTGAAAATGATATGGCCATCCTGGCTGAAGTGGTTTCACTTCTAAGTGAGATCAAGGAGGGTTGGGATGGTATTAAGCCAGCATCAGCACAGACGGAATTGCAAACGCAGATGTAGTAATGAATATTAAGTGAGCTGCATAAGTTGATGAGCAGTTTTTATCTCTTATGTTATAAATGGCGGCTTTCTGTCACGATAGCTAGGTGGGAAAATTAGCGTCAGTGTTTTATATAATAATTGTGTATAGAAACAGGGTAGCCAGGGAAGGTTAAGCATGAATTATTCATCACATTTAGAATCTGGGTCAGAGCAGTATAAAAAAGCAGGAACTCAAGTTAGTGTTGAGTCCACTTCTCCGCACCGATTGATACAGATGTTGATGGAAGGGGCGCTTGAAAAAATCAATTTGGCAAAAGGTTATATGCAACGTGGAGATGTTGCAATGAAGGGGAGTCATGTTTCCTGGGCAATTTCAATTATTGATGGCTTGCGCATGAGCCTGGATAAAGAGGGTAGTGGTGATATTGCGAAAAACCTCGATGATCTCTATGAGTATATGGCGCGCCGTTTGGCAGAAGCTAATCTGGAAAATGATATAGAAATTCTTGATGAGGTGGCGGGCTTGTTAGTTGAGATTAAATCTGCCTGGGATGTGGTACCTGAATTGGTTCAACAGAAAAGAGCGTAATAGCAAAGCGTTTAAAGGTAAATCGTACCGATGTTTTCCCATGAATATAGAAGATAAATTATCATCTTTGGTCGCTATGTCAGAACAGCTTCTTGAGTTGGCAAAAAGTGGCGAGTGGGAAACTCTCGCAGAAATGGAATCACAACGTAGTCCTGAGATAGAAAGCTTCTTTAAATCGCTTAATCCTGATGCGTTTCAGAAAAATTCTGAGCTGCTAAAGTCGTCGATCGATCAAATAATGGGGCTGGATAAGCAGGTTGTTGCAATTGCTGCAGAGTACAAAAAAAGTCTTGCTGAGCTGATGAAAAAAAGCAATTCCACCCGCAAGGCGATGTCAGAATATCAAAATAATACAGCGCTATAGCTTTAACTGAATTTGCCTTATACTCAATCACTAACGTGCTAGCTAGGCAAGTCGTAGGGCTATGGTGTGACTGAAACGATAGAGTTTGGTGGTTTATCTTGTGATGTAAATCTTCCCTTTGAGTGGAGCCCATTTACAGGCTCTTGTAGTGGTCTTTCTCCGTCAATTGAGCAGGCAAATCAGAATTGTCTGAAAATTGTCCTTGGATTGGATGAGGGTATGAATGAGGCGCCTGATGAGAGTGCTGAACTAAGTCAGGGGCTGCAGCGCATGGACTTCAAAATAAATATTATTCTTGAAATGGTTGGGCAGTTGGTATCGCAAAATATTCAAATGCCAATCAGCACTGATATCAAGCTTGGCCCCAAGGCTATTCAGTGGTTAGCACCAACAAATCCGCCTGAGCTAGGCCAAATGATACAAATTAAGACCTATCTTGATGCCCGTTTCCCGTTTCCTTTTCTGGTTTTCGGTTCTGTTACTTCGATTACTCCGGTTAAAGGTGGGGATTGTATCGTGATGAAAACTGCGCAGGAAAACTCCCATTCGCTTGAGTTATTGGAAAAATACATTTTTCGCTGTCATCGCCGCCAAATTGCAAGAATGAAAAGTGAAACAGTCACTTAGGTGATTAATTATTGATTGTTTTAGTGACGTTTTTTTGACATCATGGCCCTCTAATAATGTTTAGTTTGTTAAAACAAAGACTGGAGAGCAACCATGCGTGAATCAGCGATATTGCTGATAGACGATGATAAAAATCGTCGTGATGAGCTTTTGGCGATTTTGAGATTTATCGATCTTCGCCATGTCTTTGCTTCTGACAGTGGTTCATGGCAAACGTTGCTAAAACAATGTGATCAGCCGGTAAGAACCCTAGTGTTGGGGGATTGTGGTTCAAGTAATAACTATGAAAAAATTCTGAAACAGGTAAGGCAGATTGATCCAGATGTCACCATTCTGTTATTCCAAAAAGAACGTGTCGATAGTCGTTATCCTGATTCCATTGTGAAAAATGCGCTTACTTTTCTTGATCAGCCTCCCAAATATAAGCAGTTAGTCACCGCGCTTGAAAAGGCAAAGGTGTGTAGAGAGGATCAGAAAACAATACTTGAACGTCGAGGCGGGATTGAACTATTTCGCAGCTTAGTTGGAGATAGTGCCTCCATCAAGCAGGTCCGTAAACTGATTGAACAGGTTGCTGTTTCTGATGCCAATGTGCTGATTTTAGGAGAATCGGGCACAGGCAAAGAGGTTGTGGCACGTAATCTTCATTATTTCTCTGCTAGACGTGAAAAACCTTTTGTGCCGATTAACTGCGGTGCCATTCCTGCTGATTTGCTTGAGAGTGAATTGTTTGGTCACGAGAAAGGTGCCTTCACTGGTGCTATCAGTGCCAGACAAGGCCGATTTGAACTGGCTGAGGGTGGCACCCTGTTTCTTGATGAAATTGGTGATATGAGTCTGCATATGCAGGTAAAACTACTTAGGGTTTTACAAGAACGCACATTTGAAAGAGTAGGAAGCAATAAGAGCATTACCTCTAATGTGCGGATTGTTGCGGCGACACACCGAAACCTGGAGCAGGCGATTAAAGATGGCAAGTTTCGTGAGGATTTATTTTATCGGCTCAATGTATTTCCTATTGAGATGCCGCCACTGCGTGAACGCCGCGATGATATACCGCTTTTGGTGACTGAACTGATTGCCCGTCTTGAGCATGAAGGCCGGGGTTCGGTTCGCATCATGCCACCAGCGTTGATGGCCTTGTGTCAGTATGGCTGGCCTGGCAATGTCCGTGAGCTTGCTAATTTAGTCGAGCGTCTGGTTATCATGTTCCCTACTGGTGTGGTTGACCTTAACGATTTGCCGGAAAAATTTCAGGCCAACGAATTGAGTCAAGGCGAGGCGATAATCAATAATATGCTGGCTCAACAAGCCATTGCAGCGGATGAGATTGATGTGCCAATGAGCAGCGGTTTACCAAGGCTGCCCGTAGACGGTATCGATTTAAAAGAATACCTGGCAGATCTTGAACGGCATTTTATTCATCAGGCAATTGAGGAGGCTGGTGGTGTTGTTGCCCATGCGGCCAATCGTTTGAAATTGCGTCGTACCACACTAGTCGAAAAGATGCGTAAATATGGTCTACAACGTAATGAAGAGGTGTCGTAACATTGACGCCTTGTTTTTATTTTTATTGTAACTGCATGATTTAAAAGAAAACAAAAAAACTGGCTCGATTTTTGCCTTAGTTCTGTTGAAGTCAAACTTTCTACAGCAGAGCGTAGTGACAAAGGCAAAACATGGCGTTAGAAAATACAGATCAGCTTCAGCATCTAAAGAGTGCATTTCAGACATTCAATAAAATGTCTGAACAGTTGATGTCATCCTATCATCAGCTTGAGTCTCAAGTTGATGGCCTTAATCAAAAACTCGATTCTGCTCATGGTGATTACGATCACCAACTTGAACAAAACCAGTCTCTAGTCAACAGGTTTGAGCATTTGCTCGATGCACTGCCGGGTGGCGTTGTCGTCCTGAATGGTAAGGGCGTTGTTCAAGAAGCCAATAAGGCGGCTATTGATCTGTTGGCTGAACCACTAAAAGGTTCTGTTTGGCGCCAGGTTATCCAACGTTGCTTTGTGCCGCGTCTGGATGATGGTCACGACATTTCTTTAAAAGACGGCCGCCGTGTCAGTATTACAACGTCTTCGCTGGGTAATGAACCGGGTCAGATCTTGCTGATTGCGGATGTTACAGAAAAGCGCCAGTTGCAGGACAAACTGAGTCGTTTTCAGCGACTGTCTGCGATGGGGCAAATGGCGGCATCCCTGGCGCATCAGATTAGAACACCTACCGCATCGGCATTACTGTATATATCTAACCTAAGCAATAACGCTGTAAACCCAGATGCCGTTGAAAAATATAGCGACAAGGTTCGTCAACAACTGCTTCACATTGAAACTATGGTGAGTGACATGCTTGCCTATGCTCGTGGCTCAAGCAGTCAGCAAAAAACAATTTTCACAGCTAGTAACCTGACCAATGCCTTACATCAATCTGTACAGGCACAAGTTGAGCAAAATAATAGTCACCTGAATATTGTAAATCAGTGCCCGCAAGTAAAGTTAAAAGCCAATCGAGAAGCTATTTTGGGTGCATTGATCAATTTGGTAATGAATTCAATTCACGCAATATCAAAAGCGCCTTTAGAAATTGATATCAACGTTAGTCTTAATGATGCAGAGAATGTATCAATTTCAATTACAGATAATGGCATTGGCATTGCGGCTGATATTAAGGCCGAAGTTTTTGAGCCTTTTGTTACATCAAGACCACAGGGAACAGGTCTTGGGCTTGCCGTAGTTAAATCTGTTGTTGAACAGCACGGTGGAAAAATTGATCTCGAGTCAGAACAAGGAAGAGGCACAAAGATCAGCTTTACGCTTCCTCAGTATGTGGACAGCGATGATAAATACGCTAATTCAAAAGAAGATCAAAAAGGGGTGTTGTTATGAATGCAGCAGTTTTAGTCGTCGAGGATGATAATTCACTGCGTGAGGCGCTATGCGATACGCTAGAGCTAGCTGGTATTAATGTCAAAGCTGTTGCCGATGGCAGTGCTGCATTGAGAGTTATTGAGAATGAGCCTGTATCCGTGGTTGTAAGTGATGTGCATATGAAACCTATGGATGGCAACTCGTTGTTACAGCAGCTTAAGTTGAACAGCCCTAGCCTGCCTGTGGTGCTGATGACCGCATATGGTAGTGTTGAAAATGCGGTTAAAGCAATGCAGGAAGGTGCCAGCGATTATTTGGTAAAGCCATTTGACGCGGATGTGTTGTTGAATATGGTTAATCGATATATCGGCAAAGTGCCCGTCTCAAAAGGTTTGATCGCTGAAGATGAAAGAACAATGAAGGCAGTTTCATTGTCTGAACGGGTTGCCGCTGCCGATGCTACTGTCATGATTAATGGTGAAAGTGGTACAGGCAAAGAGGTGATTGCCCGCCATATCCATAATTGTTCACCACGGACAGAGGGGCCATTTATTGCAATTAATTGTGCGGCAATTCCTGAAAATATGCTTGAGGCGGTCTTGTTTGGCTATGAAAAAGGTGCCTTCACTGGTGCGCATCAGGCCTGTGC
>CAMYNQ010000097.1 GCA_947259785.1 uncultured Chromatiaceae bacterium
TCCGGTCCGTCCCAACTCCAGGGAGAGCGAATTATACAGGCCACTCAAACCCTGTCAACTACTTATTTAACTTACTGTTTCCTAAGCAGTTTTCGCCACAACATCGCTGCAACGAGGAGCGTATTATACGGGGTTAGCGACAGAGGTCAACAGTTAATTTAAAACAATTATTCATTAGTAAACACCTGCTCCTAAGAGGCGGCTACAAGCCTTATTTAATAAGGCAACACACAGAAGCTCCCTGATTAAACCGTTCCGAGTTGATTGACGTTAATCTCGATTGGAATTCTATATATCAAAAACATAAAAACCCGCAAAGCGGGTTTTTATGTTGCGGATACACTCGGCAGTCTATTTCTTTTTATCGCCAAGCCAGTCCATCACGGCAAACATGACACCAGAAAAGACGAAGGTCAGATGTATCCCTACCTTCCAGGCGAGTTGGTCATTGGTCAGGTCTGCCACATTGACAAAGGTCTTGAGCAATTCAATACCGGAGATCGCGACGATGGAGCCTATCAATTTCATTTTCAGATCGGAAAAACCCACCTTCCCCATCCACGAGGGGCGGTCCTCATGATTGGCCGTATCAATCTTGGAGACGAAGTTTTCGTAGCCGGCAAAGATGATGATCAGCAATAGATTGGAGAGCAGCACCACGTCGACCAAGGTCAATATGCCAATAATGATGTCTGTACCCGGTGCAGTCATGACAATACTGACCAGGTGAAAAAACTCTTTGCCAAACTTTACTAGCAACAGAACGATTGAAAACACCAGGCCGACATAAAACGGCACCAACAGCCATCGGCTGCCAAAAATCATCATTTCTAAAAAATGTTCTATTTTTTTCATGTATATCTCCAGGATGAGGGACAGAGAGCTCCCCCAGTCAAAGCAAACGTGCTTTTATAACGTTCCGACCAATACCTCTTCATATCATGTGGGTATTCATGGGATAGTAACATTTTAAACGAGATGCAATCCCGTGCCGGACCTGCGAATTAAGGGGAAAAATGATCCGCTTCCGATATCCATCTATTTTTGCTATTAATAGTGGGACACCCTTCGCGTGGTCGGAGCCGCCTCAATGAGCCATGTTGTCACCGCCATCACCTTTATGGCCGGGCTAACCCTCGCACTAGCGCTCATTCTGATATTCGTGAACCGCAAGTTCTTTGTCAAAGAAGACACGCGCATTAAACATGTCGAGGATATGTTGCCGCACACAAATTGCGGGGCCTGTGGATACCCCGGCTGCAGAGCATTCGCCGAAGCACTCGTCCAGCAAGAGGTATTACCCGGCAAGTGCAATGTCAGTTCCACAACCGACATAGAAAATATCGCAAATTACCTAAACGTAGACACGGGCAATATTGAAAAGCTCGTTGCCCGGCTAGCATGCGCGGGTGGGAACAACGTTGCCCGGTACCGCGCCGAATATAGCGGCCCCGCCTCCTGCCAATCCTCAGCCCAAGTCAGTGGCGGCGCGAAAGTCTGCACATGGGGATGCCTAGGGTTTGGCGACTGCAAAGCCGCCTGCACATTTGATGCCATTCAAATGGACACTCAAGACCTGCCCCACATATCTGAAGAGAAATGCACCGGCTGCCGTGATTGTGTGAAAGCCTGCCCTAAGGACCTGCTCAGTCTCGAACCCATTAGTCATCGGCTATGGGTGCCTTGTAAAAATGAGTTGTCTGGCGATAGCCTATTAGATATGTGCAAGGTTGCCTGTACCGCATGTGGTCGGTGTGCCTTGGATGCGCCCGCGGGATTGATTTCTATGCAAAACAATTTACCAACCATTATTCACTCTCAAGACCCCGCTACACAGGTAGCTATCGAACGCTGCCCTACCGGGGCCATCGTTTGGTTAAACAGCGACAACACGGTCACCAAGGGTCGTGAGAGCAAGAGGATAGTACAGCGCGATCGATTACCTGTAACAATGACTTAACACCTTGTTAAAAACTATTGATCTAGGTCAAACCCATTGAGGCTGTAATGCACAAGGAAACAAAAAACGTCAAATACCCCGGTGTACGCGCCGCCACTGACGGCAACACAGCAGTCATTAGTTGCGAAAAAGAGTCCAGTGATGCCGCCGGCGCCTACCCCATCACGCCATCAACCCAAATGGGTGAATACTGGGCCGAAGCTTCTGCTCAAGGCCATCTAAACATTTCCGGACGACCGTTAATTTTTATTGAGCCTGAGGGCGAGCATGCCGCCGCGGCCGTCACGGCGGGGCTCTCCATGTCGGGCTTGCGCGCCACCAATTTTTCTTCGGGCCAAGGTATCGCCTACATGCACGAGTCGCTCTATGCGGCGGTAGGTAAACGCCTCACCTATGTATTGAACATGGGCGCGCGTGCGATGACCAAGTCCACGCTTAACGTCCATGCCGGTCATGATGACTACCACTGCGTCGATGACACCGGGTTCTTCCAGCTATTTGCCAAGAATGCCCAACAGGCGGCTGACTTCAACATCATCGCCCACCGTATCGCTGAAACAGCGCTGAATCCCGGCATCGTGGCTCAAGACGGCTTTCTCACCACCCATTTGATCGAATCCATGCTGTTACCTGAACGGGAACTCATCGAAGAATATCTCGGCAAGCCGGATGACATCATCCCAACGCCGACGGCGGCGCAAAGAATAATCTTTGGTGAAACACGCCGACGCATTCCTCCACTCTGGGATGTGGACAACCCCATCATGTCGGGCGTTGTTGAAAATCAGGATTCGTATATGCAGAGCGTGGCCGCTCAGCGTCCCTTCTTTTTTGATCACATTGCCGAAATCGCCGGCGAAGCATTCGAACATTTCTATCAGCTCACCGGGCGCCACTACAGCCCGGTAATCCCTTATCGCTGTGAAGACGCAGAGTACCTCCTCATCGGCCAAGGCAGCGTTATATCAAGCGCTGAAGTTGTCGCGGACTATTTAAGAGAATCTCGCGGTATCAAGGTAGGCGTCGTCAACATGGTGATGTTCCGCCCGTTCCCAGCGGCGCAGCTAAGTCAGCTACTTGAAGGCAAAAAAGGTATCGCGGTACTCGAACGTCTGGACCAGCCTTTGGCAGCCGAGCCACCGCTCATGCGTGAAATCCGCACGACCGTCAGTCAATGTATTGAAAACGGTATGAATCAGCTAGATCTGCCCTATCCTGACCTAGCTTCTTATTCCTACAGCCACATTCCGCCGCTCTATTCCGGTTCGTTTGGCATGGGCAGCCGCGACCTTCAACCTGAAAGCATCATCGCTGCTGTTGAAAACATGCTGCCGGAGGGAAAAAGACGTAAGCAATTCTATCTCGGTATCGATTTTATTCGTGACAAAGCGTTCAGCCCTAAACAAGAGATCTATCAACAGCAACTAGAAGCCCAGTATCCACATATTAAGGAACTCACCATACGTGGTTCAGAAAACCCCAATCTAATGCCGCAAGAGAGCATCACCATTCGTATGCACTCAGTAGGTGGCTGGGGCGCGATCACGACCGGTAAAAACTTGGCGCTAACCCTGTTCGATCTGCTGGGCTATCACATCAAGGCCAATCCTAAATATGGTGCGGAGAAAAAGGGACAACCGACCACTTATTATCTATCTGCAGCACCAGAACCCATTCGCATGAACTGCGAATACAGCTATGTAGATGTAGTGTTGTCACCGGACCCCAATGTTTTTCACCACACCAATGCTGTTGCGGGGTTAAACAAGGGCGGTGTTTTTATTATTCAGAGCGATCTGCCATCAGCGTCTGAGGTGTGGAGTTCCATCCCGCCGGCGTATCAACAAACCATCGTCGATAACGAGATTAAGCTCTTTTATCTCGACGCATTCAAAATCGCACGGGAAGAAGCAAGCGATGTTGACTTGCAACTACGTATGCAAGGTACCGCATTCCAAGGGGCTTTTTTTGCTGCGACACCTACTGAAGAAAAAGCGGGTTTTAATGAAGCACAACTACTCGATGCCATCAAACAACAACTACAACATAAGTTCGGTGGCAAGGGCGCCCGCGTTGTAGAAGACAACCTACGCGTCGTTAAGCGCGGCTATGACAGCGTGGTCGAGATCACCGACATGCCACTCAGCGGCAATGCAGATTCGCCAACAGCCGCCTTACCGGCAATGCCTATCATGCTAAAACGCATGCCGCAAAGCTCCGAGCCCGCCAGCGATACTCATCGCTTTTGGGAAGAGACCGGCAGCCTCTATGCAAGAGGCAAGGGTAACGACAACCTTAGCGATCCATTTTCTGCGCTTGGTGTCATGCCTGCCGCCTCAGCCATCTTTCGCGACATGACGGGAATTCGCTTTACCCATCCACAATGGATTGCCGAGAACTGTACCGCTTGTGGTAACTGTTATAGCGTTTGCCCGGACACCGCCATTCCAGGCTTGGTCAGCGATCTTTCGCAGGTATTGGACACGGTCGTACAACGCCTTAGAAAACAAGGCCACACGCTCGAACATCTCCCCAAGGCAGTGCGGGTATTGGCAAGCAAGGCGAATGCTCTGTTTAAGGAGGCAGATGCAAACACCCCTACACGCGAACTGCTTGATGGCGCTATCGATGAACTTATCGAAAATAGTGAAGAAACCAACCGCGAGGAACTAGATAAAGAGTTCACCCTGTTCCGCGATGAATTAGGCTCGTTTCAATTTTCACTCACACGCCCCCACTTCACCATTTTTGAAAAGAAACAAGCTGGCAGTGGCGGCCTGTTTAACATCAGCATCAACCCGTACACCTGCAAGGGTTGCGGTGAGTGTATCGATGTATGTAATGACGACGCGCTCGTCAACGTGACGCAAACTGACGAGTCGATAAATGAACTGAAAAAGAATTGGGATCTATGGCTCGACCTACCCAACACGCCGCAACGCTTCCTGCAAACCGATGATTTTGAAAACGGCATCGGTCCGCTACACACCATGCTGCTCAACAAAGGGGCTTACCTGGCGTTAAACAGCGGAGACGGCGCCTGCATGGGTTGTTCTGAAAAAACGGTCATCCACCTTTTTACGGCAACAGTAGAAACCTTGATGCAAGCGCGTGTGAGTAAGCACACTGCCTATCTAAAAGAACTTATTGAAAAGTTCGAGCGTCACATCCAACTCAAATTAGTGGAAGAGATCAATATCGATGACACAGAGGCATTAACTGCTTCCATTCAACATCTGAGCAATCAGAGCCTCACGCTATCCGCCATAGCCAACGAATTTGAACAACTACATGAACAGCACCCGATCGATCCGGAATGGCTGAAGCACGTTACCCACACACTGACAGAATTGAAAAAACTGTTGTGGCAATACACTGAAGGCACTAGCGGGCGCGGGCGTTGCAGCATGGGCATACTCAATGCCACGGGTTGCAGCTCGGTATGGGGCAGCACCTACCCCTTTAATCCTTATCCATTCCCTTGGTCCAACCATCTATTCCAAGACAGCGCCTCCATGGCCATGGGTGTGTTTGAGGGCCACATGGCCAAGATGGCTGAAGGCTTTAAGGCCATTCGTCGGGCGGAGCTGGAATTGTCCGGTGAATATAACGCCAAGGAACATGAGAACTTTTTCACTTATTTCAACTGGCAACAGTTTAGTGATGAAGAATTCGCGCTTTGCCCTCCGGTTACCGTCGTTGGTGGAGATGGTGCCATGTACGACATCGGCTTTCAAAACCTGTCACGCGCCATGATGTCAGGCAAACCGCTCAAGGTTATCGTGCTCGACACACAGGTCTATTCAAACACGGGGGGTCAGGCCTGCACTTCCGGCTTCTTTGGCCAGGTGTCGGATATGGCACCGTTTGGTAAAGCCAAACCTGGCAAGCAGGAGGTGCGTAAAGAGATCGGCTTGGTGGCAATGGCGCATCGTACAACCTATGTCATGCAAAGCACCATTGCCCACCCCCACCACATGATCGAAGGATTTATAGAAGGACTCAATGCCAAGCGGCCAGCCTTGTTTAATTGTTATACGAGCTGCCAACCAGAGCATGGCATCGGTGACTCAATGGGTCACCACCAGGCAAAACTGGCGGTTGAGTCACGCGCCTACCCCGTATTCCGGTACAACCCAGACGAGGGTAAAACACCACAAGAGTGTTTTACGCTTGATGGCAATCCATCCAAGCATGAGCTCTGGCCGACATACAAACTGGAATATAAAGAAGGTGGCCAACATAAAAAGATGGAGCTTCCCCTCACCTTCGCTGACTTCGCCATGACTGAAGGTCGTTTCCGTAAACATTTTCGCATCATGTCGCCTGATACCTGGCATGACAACATGATGCCGCTGGCAGATTATCTAGAGCTTAGCGACGCAGAGCGTGAAGAAAAAACACCCTTTATCTGGAGCCTGGATAAAAAGCAGCAACTTTCTCGACTACTGGTCAGCGAAAGCATTGTTAAATCCAGTGAGGATCGTCGAGACTTCTGGACCATGCTTAAGGCGCTAGCCGGCATCACGGACCATCCAGAAAGCCCACAAGACCTGGAAACCAAGATCCGCAATGAAATGGTGAATAAGATTGCCAGCGGCTTGATGGGACTGGTGGGTGGTGAAGATACAAACCCAAGTATAAACATTACTGCAACCGTTCCTGAGTCAGATACAGGCACAGCGAGTGAATCCGACTATCTAGCACCGTGGTTGGATACCGACGATTGCACCGCCTGCGGGGACTGTATCGAACTCAATCCTAGAATGTTTGCATACAATGAGAATGAAAAGGCTTACATACTCGATGCCAACGCAGGGCCGTATCAAGATCTTGTGAAAGCGGCGGAACGTTGTACTGCCCAAGTGATACATCCAGGATTACCAACGCGTAAAACGGAAAAAGGGATTGAGCAGTGGATTAAACGGGCGGAGAAGTTTAATAACTAGGACGCAGACTCGTGCTGGGATTTTTCAACAGTCAAAAAACTTTCCCCCACGGCATCCATCCGCCTGAACACAAGGCGCAGACCTGTCATCAAGCGATTCAGCAATTTCCGTTTGCGCCATTTCTGACTATTCCCTTGCTACAACATATCGGCAAGGCGGCCAAGCCTGTCGTGCGCGAAGGGCAAGAAGTGGTTCGTGGGCAACTTCTCGCCCAGGCGGATGGGTTTATGTCCTCTCCTATTCACGCACCTGCTTCCGGTATCGTTAAACGCATTACGCTGGTTCCTAGTATAAAAGGCGACATGGTCCCTGGACTTTATTTAGAGCCCTGGCCTGGCTCAACTCAGGAAGTGATTGAGGGAACCGCCTGCATGGTAGATGACGCTACGCCAGAAGAGATTATTAGCGCCATTCAGGATTCCGGCATTGTCGGCCTCGGTGGTGCCGCATTTCCCACCCACGCCAAACTCAAGCCGCCCGCCGATCAGCCCATCGACACCTTAATAATCAACGGCGTCGAGTGTGAGCCTTACCTCACCACAGATCATCGTGTGATGTTAGAACAAAGCCAAGACATCATATTGGGGATTCGTTATCTAATGAAGGCGAGCAAGGCGCATCGTGCCATCATTGGTGTTGAAGCCAACAAACTCGATGCTGCGCAAAAACTCAAGTCCGTCATCCCCAATGAGCTTCCCATAACTGTTGAGACGCTGCCGGTTAAATACCCACAAGGCGCGGAAAAGATGTTGATCAAGGCCTTGCTGGGAAGAGAGGTCCCAAGCGCTGCCCATTCAAGTGCGGTTGGCGTGGTTGGTGTGAACGTGGCGACCTGTGCGGAGATCGGCCGTCTGTTACCTCATGGCCGCGGCATACAGGAACGAGTGATTACCATCAGCGGCCCAGCGATGAAACAGACGGGTAACTACCGTATTCCCATTGGTACGCCAGTACGTTTCGTGCTGGAACAGCTCGGAGTGACCGACCAGCTTAGCCAAGTATTTCTCGGCGGCCCGATGATGGGCAATGCACTACCTACGTTGGACATCCCCATCACTAAGGGAACATCCGGCCTGGTCGCCTACACAGAACAAGAAACAGGCCCACAAGAACAGGCGTATCCTTGCATACACTGTGGTGCCTGCGTTGATGCCTGCCCCATGAAACTCAATCCTTCGCAGCTAGGTTTACTTGCAAATCAAAACCAGTTTCAACGCATGATGGACGAGCACCATCTTAGCGAATGCTTTGAGTGTGGCTCGTGTAGTTTCGTTTGCCCTTCTCACATCCCGCTGGTGCAGCAGTTTCGTCGTGCCAAAGCCTATTTGAAGAAGAATCAAAGCGCATGACCAACAACAAAAAGACACTGCAGATTAGTACTTCGCCCCACCTGAGGAGTGGTGCCAGTGTTGATAGAGTCATGCTACACGTAGCACTGGCCTTACTGCCTGCGGTAGGGTTTTCCATCTACCTGTTTGGCCTAGTCGCTCTGGTAACAATCGTCACTGGCACACTCTCATGTCTGCTTACTGAGCATTTCGTATGTAAGCTTGGAAAGCGGCCAAGCACAGTAGCCGATAATTCGATCATCCTCACCGGTGTGCTCTATAGCCTAACCTTACCGCCAGGCCTACCACTGTGGATGGTCGCACTGGGCGGGATTATTGCGGTGCTCCTTGGCAAAGCCCTGTTTGGCGGTTTGGGATTCAACTTGTTCAACCCTGCGCTTGTCGGCCGCGCCTTTTTGCAGGCCGCATTCCCAACGGCCATGACCACCTGGCACCCCGCCCTCAGTCCGGATCGATTCACTGATCTACCATCATCTAGCCTGGCCTTTCCTTTTACATCACCCAGCTACGATGTGGTATCAGGTGCAACGCCACTATCGGCAATGAAGTTTGATCAAATAGTCACCGATAATAGCGAACTCTTTTATGGGCTCAGCAGCGGATCACTCGGCGAAACCTGCAGCATCTTGTTACTGCTGGGTGGGCTCTACCTCATTGCGAAGCGCATCATGCGCTGGCAGATACCGGCCGGTATATTCCTGGCGGTATTCATACTCAGCACACTCACACACAACTTCGCCCCGGATAGCTATCCAACACCTTGGTTTATGTTGTTCTCGGGCGGTCTAATGTTAGGCGCCATGTTTATGGCTACCGATCCGGTTGCCTCACCCATTACACCCCTGGGGAGTTTTGTTTATGGTCTATTGATTGGCTCGCTGGTTGTCATCATTCGCCTATGGGGCGGGATGCCCGAAGGCGTGATGTACGCCATCCTGTTTGCCAATGCCTGCTCGCCCTATATCGACCGCTGGTTTCAGCCCAAACCCTACGGCTATAGGAGGGCAGACCCATGAGCACAGGCTTTACCCTACCTGGCAGCTGGCCAATGTTTCGCGCCTTGGTAGGGATAGGTGTTATCTGCAGTCTCCTAATCGTGATCGCCTTCATCGGCACCAAGCCCATCATCGAAAAAAACAGGGCTGAATTTTTAGACAAGGCCATCGCCACCATCTTTCCCAATGCCGATACCAAGGTGGCGTATCAAATTAGCGAAGGGCGCCTACAGCAACATCAGTCTGCCGAGCAACTCTACGCAGTATATGATCAGCGGCAACAACTGCAGGGGTTCGCCATTCAAGCGCAAGGCATGGGCTACCAAGATGCCATTCATCTACTTTATGGCTATGCCCCACAACAGGAAGCCATCGTCGGTATTAAAGTCCTAGCCAGTCGGGAGACACCAGGACTTGGCGACCGCATCGACAAAGACCCTGTTTTTTTGAAAAACTTCGAACGGCTGGATGTCAGGCTCACCGTAGATAAAGCCCAACTACTGCATGAGATAGAAAGTGTAAAGGCCGGCGAGATAACCGATGCCTGGCAGATCGATAGCATTACCGGTGCCACCATCTCGTCACGTGCAGTCGCCGATATATTAAAGGCAAGTACCGCACAATGGCTGCCGTCCTTGGCTAGACAAATGGAAGACTTTTAGTCATGGAAGAAAAACCCATCACTTTTCATTCCAGCAACAAGCCCTCTTCCTCCGATGAGTTTATTAAGGGCATCTGGCGCGAAAATCCAGTCTTCGTTCAGGCCCTGGGCATGTGCCCGGTATTGGCGGTCAGTAACTCCGCCATCAATGCACTAGCGATGGGGCTGGCGACGTTGTTCGTATTGGTGCTTTCCAATGTCATGGTGTCATTCATGCGTCACTTAATCCCCCACCAGGTACGCATCACCAGTTACATCCTTATCATCGCCACCTTTGTCACACTAGTCGACTACCTGCTCCAGGCCATTAGTCTCGAACTACACCAGGCTCTCGGCGCGTTTGTCTCGCTCATTGTGGTCAACTGCCTCATCCTGAGCCGGGCAGAGGCGTTTGCATCGAAAAATACCGTTGGCCGTTCAGTGCTGGATGGCGCAGGGATGGGATTAGGTTTCACGCTCGGCCTGCTCTCCCTCGGCATGATTCGCGAAATACTCGGCAGCGGCAGCCTGTTTGGCTTTATGTTACTGCCCGACAACTTTGAAAAATGGACCATCATGCTGCTACCCAGCGGTGGTTTTTTTACCCTTGGTGTATGGCTGCTGGTGATCAATGCCTACCATCAACGCAAACGCGTCCTGACCAACGTTGAAGGGGCAGCACCATGAACGACAGCAGCCTATGGTCAATCTTCATCAATGCCTGTTTGATCAACAACTTTGTCCTCGCCTACTTTCTCGGTATATGCCCGTTTCTCGGGGTTTCATCTAAACGGGCAACAGCCGGCCGGATGGGAGTCGCCGTCACCTTTGTCATGCTGATCGCCTCCTTCTGCGCCTACGGTATTCATCAAATACTGGCCTGGCTCAATGCACCCTATTTGGAATTAATTTCCTTTATCGTGGTCATTGGCTCAGCGGTACAAGTCACCGAAATGGTGATCAAAAAGACCAATCCAGCCCTGTTCCGCGCCCTGGGTATTTTTCTACCGCTAATCACCACCAACTGTGCCATCCTGGCCGTCGCCCTCTTTCAAACCAATCGCGCCTACAATCTAATCGAGTCGCTCATATTTGCCCTAGGCGCCGGACTCGGCTTTACCCTGGCGCTATTATTGATGGCAGGCTTGCGCGAAAAACTTGAATTGGCCACGCTACCGACTTTAGTACAAGGCACCGCCATCACACTGAT
>CAMYNQ010000098.1 GCA_947259785.1 uncultured Chromatiaceae bacterium
TTAGCTTGCGTTTTTTCAGGGTTTTTCTGATTTCCGTGAAGACCAGATTTTCGTAGTAATTATGCACTGACTCAAAGGCCATGATGCGACTCCACTTTTTTAATTGGGTTGTGAACTTCGTCAGCTTATTGAACTCTGATACAGTGATCGGACTGATCGACATTTACTTAAATAGATTTGAGCAACATAATATAGACCATGTCTTGTGGTGTTAAAAAATTGCTGAGTTTTCTCCTTGCCCTGGCGGTGCTGTTGGCACCGCTGGAGTTTGCTGTGGCTCATGATATGGGTCAGATGAAAGCGGCTAGCGAAATGCTTATGCAGCATGACCATCATCAGCAGAGTGAGGTTGTAGATGATGGTTCTGATCAGACGTGCGGTAACCAGGGTGGTTGTACAAATTGCGTCTATTGTAGTCCTGCCTTGAGTGTTAGCGCCGAGATTGCAATCGACAAGCCTGACACTGTACTGTCTCAGGCTGTCTTCATTTCCCAGTATTCTATCGACTTACCTGTCGAGTTCCGTCCCCCCAGACAACTCTAAAGCTTAAACCAACGGCGTTTTAAGCCATACTGACGCACCCATCCAGGGGCGTCTATTTGCTTTGGAGAATGATCATGACGTTAATATTTGCCGGTCGGCGCTACGTCGCCGTGCTTGCGTTGTTGTTGGCTGTGCCAGCCTTTGCGCAGCAAGCAGACACTGGAGCCCTGTCGCTGCAACGGGCGATAGAGCTGGGTTTAGAGCAAAACCCAACATTGGCGGTAGCCAGGGCCAGCGCCGAGGCGGTGAGGCAACGTGTGCCCCAGGCCGGCGCACTGGCCGATCCACGTCTGAGTATCGGCCTGGTCAACCTGCCCAGCAGCAGTCTGTCGCTGGATAAAGACCCCATGTCGCAGCTGCAAATCGGATTTAGCCAGCCTTTGCCGTTTCCCGGTAAGCGAGCCCTGGATGAAGAGGTGGCGCAGTTTCGTGCCGATGCGGCCGTGCAAGGTAGTGATGAGCAACGGTTACGGTTGCTGCGCGATGTGAAGCAGGCCTGGTGGCAGCTGTTTTATATTGATCATGCCCAGCAGGCGCTTGAGTCTAACCATGATTTGCTACAACAGCTGATTGAAACAGCTCAGACCCTCTACAGTGTTGGCCGAGGTCAGCAGCAAGATGTGTTGTTGGCGCAGCTTGAACTGGCTAGGTTGGAGGATGAAGCGCTGCGGCTGAGACAGCAGCGGATTGAGTCTGTAATGGGGTTGAATAGCCTGCTTAACCGGCCGGTTAGCACGGCGGTAACCTTGCCTGTCGATGTTGGCCATGAACTGCCGTCCACGGCGTTTTCAGAACAGCAACTGCAGGCCGAGGCCTTGGCGCAGCATCCTGCCTTGCGGGCCAGTTTGGCCCGGCTAGAGGCGGCGCGCAGCCTACGCCGGCTGAGTTCAAAAGATCAATATCCAGATTTTGCCGTTGGCGCCAGCTACGGGGTGCGTGATGGCCGCGATGATCTTACCTCCATCCAGTTCAGCATGAGCCTGCCGTTGTATGCCAGCCGCAAGCAGTCGCGAGTCGAGGACCAGCGTCAGGCCGAGCTGATTGTTGCCCAACAGCAGCTGCGCGAAACAGAGTTGCAGGTTTTGACTGAGGTGTCGCTGGCATTGTCCCATTATCAGCGCGCTAAAAACCGGGTAGCCCTATTTGAAACAGCCATCCTGCCACAGGCCCAGCAAACCGTTGAGGCGATGTTGGCCGGCTATCAGGTCAACAAGGTAGTGTTTGCCAATTTGATTCAGGCGCAAACCGCGCTGCAAAATTATCAAACCCAATACTGGCAGGTCGTCACCGCCGCGCATCAGGCGCTGGCGGCACTGGATGCCGCCCTGGGTAAGGAGAATTCACATGAGTAAATCTGTATTAATCAGCGTTGCTGCGGCATTGGTTATTGGCGCCGCTGTGGGTTATTTGTTGGCGCCAGGTGGTGGCCAGTCTCAATTGCAGTCCCAGTTTGCCAGCCAGCCGACAGTCGAGCCCGAGGTATTGTTCTGGCGCAACCCGATGAACCCGGCCATCACCTCGCCGGTGTTTACGCAGGATGAGATGGGTATGGATTACATCCCCGTTTACGCCCCGAAGGAAGCCCTCTTGGGGGGCGCTGACGGTGGCCGCGGTGATTCGGAGCCCTCCGGCACCGTGACGATTGATCCCGTGGTGGTGCAAAACATCGGCGTTCGTACCGCGGCTGTCGAACAGCGTCCATTGGCGCGGCAGATTAATGCCCTGGGGCACGTGGATTTCAATGAAGAACGCCTGGCGCGGCTACACCCTAAAACCTCAGGTTGGATAGAGCACCTGGAGATCGAAGAGACTGGCACCAAGGTCAATAACGACACCATTCTACTGAGCATCTATTCGCCTGAGCTGGTGGCTGCACAGCAAGAGTATGTGGTGGCGTTGAGTAATGCCGAACGGCTGAACAGCAAGGCCGCCATATCGGTGATGAATAGTGCCCGTGAACGGCTGCAGTTGTTCGATGTGCCTGCGCATCAGGTCAAGATGCTGGAGAAAAGCCGCAAACCGATGCGCAGTCTGCATATTCACTCACCTTTTAAGGGTCGGGTGATGAATATCGGTGTCCGCGAAGGGCAGTATGTGACGCCCAAGGATGAGCTTTATATGATTGCCGACCTGGGCCGTATCTGGGTCTATGTCGATGTTTATGAGGATGACCAGCCCTGGCTCAAGATCGGCGATAAGGCTGAGCTGAGCGTGCGTGCTGCGCCAGGGAAGACGTTTGTCGGCAAGGTGAGTTTTATTCATCCGACCCAAGACCCTAAGACACGCACCGTTCGAGTCAGGCTGGCGTTTGATAATCCTGATCTACTGCTTAAACCAGGCATGTTTGCCAATGTGGTATTGCAGGTGGACCCGCGTTCAGATGCTTTGGTGGTGCCATCTGAAGCCATCGTCCGTTCCGGTGGTCGCGAGCAATTGTTTGTCGCCAAAGGCGATGGCAGGTTTGAGCCCCGTGATGTGGTGCTTGGTATTAGTGCTGTGGGTTACACCCAGGTGCTGGACGGCGTGGCTGTCGGTGAACGGGTGGTGACCTCCAGCCAGTTCCTGATCGACTCCGAATCCAAATTGCGTGAAGCCACTGCCAAGATGATAGCTGGTGAGTCAGCTGTTTCTGTGGATCATTCTATGACTGAGATGGAGATGGGCGGCATGGGCATGTCTGATATGGATATGGGGGAAATGTCTATGGACGAAGCAAATGGCCATGAAGCTGAAATGGATATGTCGGATATGGGCATGCATGACATGCATATGCAGGAGTAGGTCAGCATGATTGAACGCATTATCAGCGCCTCGTTGCGCGACAAGTTCCTGGTCATGATTGCCACCCTGGTGCTGGTGGCGGCGGGTGTTTGGGCGGTAAAGAACACGCCGCTGGATGCCATTCCTGATCTATCCGACGTGCAGGTGATTGTCTTCACTGAATATCCTGGGCAGGCGCCGCAGGTGGTGGAAGATCAGGTCACCTACCCCCTAACTACCTCCATGTTGGCGGTGCCGAATGCCAAGGTGGTACGCGGATATTCATTCTTTGGTTATTCATTTGTCTACATCATTTTTGAAGACGGCACCGATATGTATTGGGCCCGTTCCAGGGTGCTGGAATACCTCAACTATGCCGGTGGCCGCCTGCCTAAGGGCGTGTCGCCGTCGTTAGGGCCGGATGCCACCGGTGTCGGCTGGATCTACGAATATGCCCTGGTGGATAAAACCGGTCAGCATGACTTGGCCAAGCTGCGCTCGATTCAGGACTGGTATCTAAGATACCCGTTGCAGACCGTTGAGGGCGTAGCCGAGGTTGCCTCCATTGGTGGCCATGTCAAGCAATACCAGGTTGAGGTCGATCCCAATGCCTTGTTGGCACACAATATTCCGCTGTCCAAGATCAGGCATGCCATCCAGCGTTCCAACAACGACGTCGGTGGCAAGTTGGTGGAGATGGCCGAGACCGAGTACATGGTGCGTGGCCTGGGCTATATCAAATCCATTGATGATCTTAAATCCATCCCCGTTGAGGTGGGTGACAACGGTGTGCCGATTCGGCTGCAGGATGTGGCCCATATTCAGCTAGGGCCAGAGCTGCGGCGTGGCTTGGCTGAGTTGGATGGTGAAGGCGAAGTGGCAGGTGGCGTAGTGATTATGCGCTATGGTGAAAATGCCCTGGCCACCATCGAACGGGTGCGCAACAAGCTGGAAGCGTTGAAGAGTGGTCTGCCCGAAGGCGTCGAGATAGTGCCGGTCTATGATCGTGGCGACCTGATCCAACGTGCCGTGGCCAACCTGAAAGAGAAGTTGATTGAAGAGAGCATCGTCGTCGCCCTGATTGCCATCGTCTTTTTGCTGCATGCCCGCTCGGCATTGGTGGCGATTGTGTCGTTGCCGATCGGCATCCTGGCCGCGTTTATCATCATGCAGTGGCAGGGCATTAACGCCAATATTATGTCCTTGGGCGGCATTGCCATCGCCATCGGTGCCATGGTCGATGGCGCTATCGTCATGATCGAGAATGCCCATAAACACTTGGAGCTAGCGGCAGCAAGGCTCAAGCGTGAGCTAACAAATAGCGAACGTTGGCAGGCGATTGGTGATGCCTCAAGAGAAGTCGGCCCGGCGTTGTTTTTCTCGTTATTGATCATTACCGTTTCATTTCTACCGGTGTTTACTCTGCAGGCGCAGGAGGGCAGACTGTTCGCACCGCTGGCGTTTACCAAGACCTATGCCATGGCAGCGGCAGCGTTGTTGGCCATTACCCTGGTGCCGGTGTTGATGGGGTATTTCATTCGCGGCAAGATTCTGCCCGAGACCAGAAACCCGATGAATCGCCTGTTGCATTGGTTGCATGCGCCGCTGTTGGCCAGAGCGATTCGCTGGTCTTGGCTGACCCTGGGGGTTGCCGTTTTGTTGTTGCTAGTGACGCTCTACCCGTTGAGCAAACTGGGCAGTGAGTTTATGCCACCACTGGATGAGGGTGACATTCTCTATATGCCGACGACCTATCCCGGTATCTCCATCACCAAGGCCAGGGAGGTGCTGCAGCAGACCGATAAGATTCTAGGTAGCTTTGCCGAGGTAGAGCGTGTCTTTGGCAAGGTAGGACGGGCCGATACCGCAACCGATCCGGCGCCGTTGGCGATGCTGGAAACGACAGTCAAACTGAAGCCCAAATCGGCCTGGCCTGATCCCACCAAGACTACAAAAGAGCTGATGGCTGAGATGGATGCGGCGATTCAGTTTCCAGGCCTGGCCAATGCCTGGACCATGCCGATCAAGACCCGTATCGACATGCTCTCCACCGGCATCAAAACACCGATTGGCATCAAGGTCAGTGGTCCTGACTTGCAGGTGTTGGAAAGCGTCGCCGCCAATATTGAGCAAACCTTGAAGCAGTTGCCTGATACCTTGTCGGCCTTCGGTGACAAGGCCGCCGGTGGTTATTACCTCGACTTCGATATCAACCGCAAAGAGGCAGCGCGTTATGGCCTGACGGTGGGTGACGTGCAGGATATTATCCAGATCGCCATCGGTGGTATGAACGTGACTCAAACAGTTGAGGGGCTGGAACGTTACCCAGTTAATTTAAGATACCCGCGTGAGCTGCGTGACAATCTGGAACAGCTCAAGCGAGTGCTGGTGCCCACCCCTGCCGGGGCACAAATCCCATTGTCACTGGTCGCTGAGCTGAAGCTACGGCGCGGCGCCCCGGTGATCAAAACTGAAAACTCGCGTCCCAATGCCTGGGTCTATGTTGATATCACCAGCTCAGATATTGGTGGCTATGTGGCACAGGCGAAAAAAATAGTCTCAGAGCAGGTTGAAATTCCACCCGGTTACACCCTGGTCTGGTCAGGGCAATTTGAATATATGGAACGGGCCGCCAAGCGGTTACAGATTGTGGTGCCGTTGACCTTGCTGATTATTTTCCTATTGTTGTTCTTAAACTTCCGCAATCTCAGCGCGCCGCTGGTGGTGATGTTGTCGATTCCGTTTGGACTGATCGGCGGCTTCTGGCTGGTGTATTGGCTGGGGTTCAACTTGTCAGTGGCGGTGGTGGTGGGGTTTATCGCCTTGGCCGGGGTGGCTGCTGAGATCGGTGTGCTGGTGCTGACCTTTATCGATCAGGCGATCGCCAAGCGGCGTCAAGAGCACGAGGTGCTGACAGCAAAACAGGTTATGCAGGCGGTGTTTGAGGGAACCTCGGGGCGGGTGCGGCCGATTGCCATGACGGCCACGGCCATTACTGCTGGTTTGTTGCCCATTATGTGGGGGGCGGGCACCGGCTCGGAGGTGATGCAACGCATTGCCGCGCCGATGGTGGGTGGCATGGTCAGTGTCACAGTGTTGAGTTTGTTGGTGTTGCCGGTGGTCTACGGCTTGGTGTTACAGCTGCGTGAAAAGGCGCAGCGTAAGTGTTGATTGTTACTAAAATGTTAATAATATGAAATAATTAAGTTAAGGAGCTGGAAAATGAAGAAAATAGTTCTATCAGTCACTCTTCTGAGTGCGATGGGTTTACTTGCGCCGGCTTTTGCTGGGGGTAAACATGATCACGGTCATGGTGATGCTGTGGATGAGATGTCTCAGCATGACGGTAAAGACATGGGCATGTCAGCCGACAGCAAGGCCATGTTTCTGGAAAAACGCAGTGTTGATGGTTATGACGTCAGCTTCCATGTCATGCAGGCCAAACCGGGCAAGCAGATGGGGGGCAGCCACGATTTCATGATCAAGGTTGAAGCTAGTGGTAAGGCGCTCACGGATATAGTCATGAATACCAAGGTCGTCCATCCTAACGGCAAGTCCGAGACCAAAAAGACCATGAAGATGGGTGACTGGTACATGGCGGGTTATGACCTGGGGCATGAAGGCAAGCACCAGCTCATGATTCTGTTCAAGACAGCCGATGGTAAGAAGCACAAGTCCGGCGTCTACTACAATGACTAATCCAGCTAGCTAACTTTTAAGGGAATAAAATGATGATAGAGATTATCCCCAATTGGCACCCGGTATTTGTGCACTTTACGGTTGCCCTGTTAAGCGTTTCTCTGGGTTTGTTTGTGCTGAATATGATCGTCAAATGTGATCAGGCGATATTGGTGGCCAAGTGGAATCTTTGGATTGGTGCGGGTGTCAGCTTGTTGACCCTGGCAGCAGGCGTCTATGCCTATAACACCGTTGCTCATGACACACCGTCACATGAGGCCATGACCGAACATAAAAATCTGGCGCTGATTACGCTGGCTCTGCTGGTGCCGGTGGTGCTGTGGTCGGTCATTTCTCATCGCCAGGGTAAGGTACTCGGCACGGGTTTTGTTGCCCTGTTTTTGCTGGTGGGCGGCATGTTGGCTAGCACTGCCTGGCATGGTGGCGAGCTGGTTTACCGCTATGGTTTGGGCGTGATGTCCTTACCCAAGACCGACAAACATGATCATGCCGGTCACGCCCATGGCGACGATGTCGTTGGCGAAGGGCATGTTGATTCAGGTCATGGTCATGGTGATATTGATGCAGGAGGGATGTCCATGGATGAAATGGATATGGATGGCATGGACATGGATGGCATGCTGCAAGAGAAGGACCACCATGATGATGGTCATGATCATGATCATTGACCGAGGTGCGATAAGGGTTGGTTCTTGATTGAGCTGTTGAGCTGTTGAGTAGTAAACAATGTGTAAATATATAGTTGCATTCATGGTTGCCGGTCTGTTGCTTGGTTGTGATTCGTTTCAAGGGCTTGCATCTGAGGTACAACTTGTTGACCGAAAAGACGGCAAGGCGGCGTTGGCTCGAGTGACCGATCCGGCGCTTATTGTTGCTGGTGCCAGTTTGTACCAGCGGCATTGCGCCGAATGTCATGGTGATAATGGCGAGGGTAATGCCGATTGGCGCCAGCGAGGTAGTGATGGGTATTTTCTGCCACCCCCTCTGAATGGAACCGGCCATGCATGGCATCATTCAAGAGATTGGCTGGTGCAGCTTATTAGCGATGGCACCGAGCCGGGAGGAAAAATGCCGGGTTGGAGGGATAAACTCTCGCAGCAGGAAATAAAGTCGATCGTTGCCTGGCTTCAGGCTCAGTGGCCGGATAAGGTGTATGAGCTTTGGTATGAGAAACAATTGGCTAAATTGAAAAAAGGATAAGGGGAGACAATGTCTAAATATGGATTCAGTGTGCAGGTGCCTTACGTCTTTGATGAGGCAATTGAGCGGGTCAGCGAAGAATTGGCCAAGCAGGGTTTCGGTGTGTTGACTGATATTGACGTCAAGGCCACCTTGAAAAAAAAGCTTGATCATGAGCGTTTGCCCTATCGTATTTTGGGTGCCTGTAATCCCGCGTTGGCCAAGCAGGCCATCGAGGCGGATGCTGATATCGGCTTGCTGTTGCCCTGCAATGTGCTGGTTCGTGAAGAGCAAGATGGATCGATTACAGTGGCTTTCATGGATCCGGCCGCGGTGTTGCAGTTGGTGGACAAGCCTGGTGTTGATGAATTGGCCAATACCGTGCGCGGCAAGCTGATGAAGGTGCGGGACGCCTTGATTTAGGGTTATAGCTGCTACCGGAAAGTGGAATAGCCGTCAAAACCTCAAACCCCACTTTATTTGCATGAATTAAAAGGGGGGGCGTTTTGTAGCGTAGTTACGTATTTTGGGGTAGGGGCCGATAAACTAACAGGCTCTCTACAAACCTGGGGCACTTAACGGAAATGCCCGAAAACAGATTATTTCGCTATTCACTCGGTGTTGTCTTAACCGTCATTGTTGCTGTCTTCATGGTGGCGTGGTTCGGCGTAGCTTCAGAAACACGGAGCTTGTTGCTAGCCATGCTGTTTATTCTGACAGGTGGGATGATGATGTTCATGCTTTCCCGCCTGATCAAGAGTAATGAGGCATTGCTGAATGCCAAACAAAATGTGGATGATGTCATTAACTCGGCACCGGATGCCTTGCTGGTAATCAATCGTTCGAGAAAAATTATTAGAGCCAATGCCATGGCGCAGGAATTGTTTGGTTATAGCCGTGATGAAATGGTTGGTCTTACACTGGAAAGGCTGATTCCAGAGCGTTATCGGCAGCAGCATGAGCACTTTGTCAGTAACGCCTTTGGCGCCGAAATGTCTCAGCCGATGACAAAGCGGAGTGAACTGCGTGCACTCACTAAGCTAGGAAAAGAAATCCCGGTAGAGATTGGACTGAGCTACACCCGTCAAAAAGGTGAGTTGTATTCTATTGCGGCAATTCGTGATATCAGAATGCGAAAACAGGCGGAAGCGCATTTGCAACTGATGAGTAAGGTGATGGAAGAGACCTCGGAAGGCATATTGATTACCGATCACGATACTCGCATCGTCGATATGAATAGCGCTTTTTGTGAGCGCACCGGTTACAGCCGTGAAGAGCTGGTGGGGCAGAAGCCATCGATTCTGCAATCTGGTCGTCATGACGAGGCGTTCTATCACCAGCTTTGGCAAAGCATGAGGGATCATGGCCACTGGCGCGGCGAAATCTGGGATCGACGTAAGGGTGGTGGCCTTATTCCGAATATGGTTAGCATCAGTGCTGCTGCTGATTCTGCCGGTGTGATCAGTAATTACGTGGCTGTGTTCTCAGATATCACCCAGATCAAGGAGAAGGAGCATCGTCTGGAGCAGTTGGCGCACTTTGATCAATTGACTGGTCTGGCCAATCGCATGCTGTTCCATGACCGTTTGCGGGCAGCGCTGAGTCGAACTCATCGTCGTGGTGGTTATTGTGCAGTACTCTACATAGATCTGGATGGCTTCAAGCAGGTGAACGATCACCTGGGGCATGAGGAGGGTGATGAGGTGCTGGCCAAGGTAGGACGTAAAATGACTCGGGTCGTCCGTGGTGAGGATACGGCGGCACGCATTGGTGGTGATGAGTTTGCCATTATTTGTAATGACCTGCTGCAACCCGATGAGGCCACCATATTGGCTGCCCGTGTGCTTGAATATCTTACCTTCGTCGTCGATCCCGACGGCGAAGCGTTACCCATATCGGCGAGTATCGGTATTGCGCTGTATCCCGATGACGCTGATTCCGTTGATCTTCTGTTGCGTTGCGCCGATCAGGCCATGTACCACTGTAAACATCATGGTAAACATGGCTATTGCCGTTTTAGTGAAGAGATGGTGGCTCTGGATAGAAAATAGCTGAGTCAGGGTGCGATTTCGTTAACGCAGATTCAGTTCTTTATTTAACAACCTTTTAATCTCATAAAGCATAGTGATTAATATGTGTCATGTCGTGGTCTAATGTAATGGCCCGGGGGCGTTATCCATTCAAACGCCGTAGATAAAAAGGTTTCGAAGTGAATAAACAAACCACGATCCATCTCTCCATCGGCGGCATGAGTTGCGCCGGCTGTGTCGCCGTGGTGGAAGAGGCATTGCAAAAAGTGCCTGGCGTGACACTAGCCAGTGTGAATTTTGCCGAGCACAGCGCCGAGGTCAGTGGTGATATCAATGCTGATATGTTGATTAAGGCGGTCGAGGCGGCCGGCTATGAAGCAGTCGAATTGAAAGGTACTGACGAAGAAACGCAGGAGAAAGAGGCCGCTGAGTTAGTCTATTATCGCCAGTTGTTGAAAAAATCTATTGTCGCTGCCGTTATTGGTGCGCCATTGTTTTTGATGGGATTGCTTGGTGCCATGCCAGGCATGACTGGCGGCGGGCGGTTGTTCTGGTTGCTGGTGGCTGTGCTGAGTCTGTTTGTGTTGGCCTATTCTGGTGGTCGATTTTTTTCCGGCGCATGGAAGTCGTTCAGGAATCATAACGCCAATATGGATACCTTGATTGCCCTGGGTACCGGCACCGCCTGGGTCTATTCAATGTTGATTGTCTTGATGCCGGATCTGGTACCAGAGCAGGCCC
>CAMYNQ010000099.1 GCA_947259785.1 uncultured Chromatiaceae bacterium
GCCTTTGATGCGATGCGCCGCCAACTGGAAGATCATGCCCGCAAACAACGGGGCCATGTCAAAAGCCACGAGCTACCCCCCCATGGCAAAGTAAGCGAATTAGTAGCGGATGAAAATTATGGCCGTATCCTAACCGCGGATGGTCGCGATATCTATTTCCACCGCAACAGCCTGCTCAACAGCAACTTTGATGCACTAAAGGTCGGTATGGAAGTACGTTTTGATGAAGAGTCTGGTGATCAAGGACCGCAAGCCAGCAGCGTCAGTGTCATCGGCAAACACCACATCGTAGGTTAAGCATAAACCATGAATGGTTTTGACTTCGACATTAAAGACCTTAGTCTGGCAGGGCTTGGCCAAAAGCGGATTGAATGGGCCTTACAAGAAATGCCTGTATTGCGTGGACTTGCAGAACGTTTTCGCAAGCAACAACCTTTACAGGGTATTCGTATCAGTGGCTGCCTACACATCACTACGGAAACCGCTAATCTGGCCCGCACGCTTAAGGCGGCTGGTGCTGATGTGGTGTTATGTGCCAGCAATCCGCTCAGCACTCAGGATGATGTGGCAGCAGCCCTAGTTGAACATAATGATATCCCGGTGTTTGCTATTCGCGGTGAATCAACTGAAATGTATTACCAACACATTAATGCCGCGCTGGATCACCAACCTGTGATCACCATGGATGATGGTGCGGATTTGGTGAGTCAGATACACAAATCACGCACGGAGCTTATCGACAACATGCTTGGTGGCACTGAGGAAACTACAACCGGTGTCATACGCCTGCGTGCCATGGCAAAAGAAGGTGCACTCAGATTCCCAATTATCGCCGTCAATGATGCCATGACCAAACACCTGTTTGATAACCGTTATGGCACTGGCCAAAGCACCTTGGACGGCATCATTCGCGCCACCAACATCCTGCTAGCCGGCAAAACATTTACCGTGATCGGTTACGGCTGGTGTGGCCGCGGTATTGCCATGCGCGCCAAAGGCCACGGCGCCAATGTTGTTGTTACTGAGGTTGATCCATTAAGAGCCTTGGAAGCGGCCATGGATGGTTTTCGAGTGATGCCCTTGTTTGAAGCGGCAAAGTTGTCTGATTTTATAATCACCGCCACCGGTGACAAACATGTCGTGGACAAGATGCATATGGAGGTCATGAAAGACGGTTGTGTGCTGGCAAACTCGGGGCATTTTAATGTTGAGATTAATATACCCGCACTAGAGGAACTAGCCGTTGGTAAACAACGGCCACGAGACTCTGTCGATGAATACACGCTGGCCGATGGCCGACGGCTTTGCCTGTTGGCAGAAGGTCGCTTGGTAAATCTTGCGGCTGCCGAAGGTCATCCCTCCACGGTAATGGATATGAGTTTTGCTAATCAAGTGTTAACAGCAGTTTATCTGGCCACCCAGAATCATAAACTGGCCAACCGTGTGCATGATGTGCCAACAGAGATTGATCAGGAAGTGGCACAGTTAAAATTGGCAGCGATGAATATTGAAATAGATGAACTGACTGAAGCACAAGTTCGCTATCTCTGTTCCTGGCAGGAAGGGACATAACAATCGTCGCAGCATTTAATCAGCTTTCGGTTGAAGGCTTGGCATGCTCACCTGTTAAGGGGACAAAGGCGACATCGAGAACCTTCGTCGTCTTTATCTCGCCCTGTTCATCTTTCTTCAGCAGCAATAATTCCTGATGCATATAGGGCAGCCCAACCGGAATGACCAGCCGTCCGCCCGGCTTGAGCTGATCGACTAATGCCGTTGGTATAAAAGGCGCTGCAGCGGTGACAATAATGCCATCAAAGGGCGCATGTTCCTGCCAGCCATAATAACCATCACCAATACGGATGCTGACATTGTGGTATCCAAGCTGTCGCAGCCGCTGCCTGGCCTGCTCGCCCAGTTCACTGACGATTTCGATGCTGTAGATCTGTTTCACCAGCTGGGAAAGCACCGCCGCCTGATAACCTGAACCGCAACCTACCTCCAGGATGGAATCCTGTTCAGATGGAGAGAGCATGTCCGTCATCAGGGCGACGATATAGGGCTGTGATATGGTTTGACCAAAACCGATACTCAACGGGCCATTTTCATAGGCAAAAGGCCGTATATCAGTGGGAACGAATTTATGCCGCGGCACCTTGCGCATCGCCTCCATCACTCTGGAATCCAAAGCGTCTTTACCAATGTAGCGGCGGGTATACTGCACTTCCATGGCAATATCTCGCATCATCTTCTCGGTTTGTCCCATTAGCAACTCCTCTATTTTATATGTCCCAGCAGCTCATTGACCGATGGCAACACACCTAGCCCTACCAGTATGATGATCAGAAATGTGTACAACAGGGTGATTACGAGGCTGTTTTTCCATAAAACACTGCCCTGTTGTTCTCTTATCAATTTTGACCCCGCATGATGCAGCAGCATCAAACCCAGTAGATTGCTAAGCCAGTAACCCAATACAAAAGCCGGTAGATAGAGCTGTTCATGGAATAGCGAAAAAGGCAGCGCAAACAAATAGGCCAACGGCAGATTCACAAATAGGTCATTCCACCGTGAAAACGGTGAAAGAAGGTAGCCGATAACCGCGACTATCCCGGCATAAAAATGCAATCTCGTTACCCGGCTCTGTTCCATAGAGATACCTTCTTTATATAAGGATAGTTCATGAGTGACATTCCTGTAGAGCTTTACCCCACTACACTGCGCTGCCTGAGAAGACCCAAACACGGATAGCACCAGACTCAATTACCAGCAGCTCCATCAATTCACATAAAAGAAGATGGTGACGTAGTGGCTAAGACTGCCCGCCAGCACGAACAAATGCCAGATGCCATGAAAATGGCGTACTCGTTTATCGAACATGTAAAACACTAAACCAAAGGTATAAAACAGGCCCCCTACCAAAAGCCATATGAAACCAGTCAAAGGTAAGGCCTTCATTAAAGGGCCAAGCGCGATCAGGCATAACCATCCCATCAGCAAATAAATCACCACAGGAAAAACCCGACGCCCATTTTGATGCAGTGAGTCCAACACAATCCCCAGGAAGGCCAGCCCCCAGATCACAGCAAATATCGACCAACCCCAGTTGCCACGAAGTGTAACCAGGGTGAAGGGCGTATAAGTGCCGGCAATCAGCAGATAGATTGCGTAGTGATCAAGTTTGCGGAAAAAGTTTTTCGCCCTACCGCGTAAACTGTGATAAAGCGCCGAAGTTGTATAAAGCAGGAAGAGTGTGGCTCCATAGACACTGAAACTTACAATCTTCCATGGATCGCCCTGATATGAGGCCAACACAACCAGTATCACCAGCCCAGGCAGTGCCGCCACTGCACCAACAGTGTGACTAATGCTATTAAATCGCTCCCCTTTATACATGCGTATCTCGATTTATATCTGTCGGTTTTGGCGCATTTTTTAAATCGGCCGCGTTTCATTTGTCTAACCACAGCATAGCCCATGAATAATCACACTGAGCTGCTATGCTTAATATGAATACGCAGCCATGATCAACATAGGGAGATAGCACCATGACTGAAGCAGACCCCATTATAGAAAACTGGTATGAGCATGAAGACAAAGGCCAATGTTTTCAGATTATTGCTATAGACCAGGACAAAGGAATCGTCGCGATCCAACACTTTGACGGTGATGTGGAAGAGATTGAACTTAAAGAGTGGTACCGACTAGAAGTAAAGCCCAGTGATGAACCAGAGAACTGGAGCGGTCCGATGGATATCGGCGAAACAGATGATTATGGTACTGAGGTCACTGACACACAAGCGCAGGACTGGAACGAGCCATTACAGGATATCAATCCTGTCAAATTAAAGCGGGAATTGAAGAGTGAAAGATAAGAGATGCAACTAATGTGTAGTAGCCCTAACTTGATCTGACAGGAGCTGTCCGATCTACAAGAATCCTAATCGTCTCAAGTAGGCCATAAGCAGGCATCTAGGCTTGAAACCGCTAACAACTGGAGCCTGTAAATAATTCTGTGTAACTGCCTGGGTTAAATGTAATCGCTCAAGCGATCTTCGAACTCAATCATATAACGGTTCAAGGCCATTTTCCAATTTCTAATCGGCATCGTACCCAAAGCACTTCGTGGGGCAGGCTCTCCATTTTTTTGAAGCATCGATGATTGCCGGATAAATCACTTTCTTCGCCGAATCATCCGTCGGAAACAGCTTACGCTTTTTAATCGCCTTGCGGATGACACTGTTGACCGACTCAATCGCGTTGGTCGTGTCGATGGCCTTACGGATATCCTCAGGATAGTTAAACAAGGTATTGAGGTTGTCCCAGTGGCCACGCCATGAACGACTGATCTGGGGGTACTTGTCGTCCCAGCGATTAGCGAATTGATCCAACGCTAACAGTGCTTCCTCTTCGGTAACGGATTGATAGATCCGTTTTAAGTCAGCGGCGACAGCCTTGTAATCTTTCCAGGGTACATACTTCATTGCGTTGCGTACCATGTGAACGATGCAGAGCTGGATTTGAGTCTGAGGAAAGGCCGTATTGATCGCGTCAGGGAAGCCTTTCAAACCATCGGCACAGGCAATCAGGATATCTTTTACGCCGCGATTCTGATGCTCTGTCAGCACGTTGAGCCAGAACTTGGCACCTTCGTTTTCTGATATCCAAAGGCCTAGCAACTCCTTGTGGCCTTCCATGTTCACACCGAGTGCCAGGTATATGGCTTTGTTGATGACCTGTTTGTCCTGGCGGATTTTGACCACAATGCAGTCTAGGTAAGCGATGGGATAGACGGCATCTAAGGGGCGAGACTGCCATTCAACCACCTATTCAACCACTGAGTCAGTCACCTTGGAAATAAGCGAAGCTGAGACGTCAGCGTCGTACATCTCCTTGAAGGTAGCAACGATCTCCCGAGTCGTCATGCCTTTAGCGTATAGGCTGAGAATTTTGTCATCCATCGAGGTGAAACGGGTTTGGTTCTTTTTAACCAGCTGTGGTTCAAAACTGCCCGCCCTGTCACGCGGCGTGTTGATTTCAAACTGACCGTCTTCGGTTTTTAAGGTCTTGCTGGCGTAGCCGTTACGGCTGTTGTCAGAGCTGGACGACGCATGCCGGTCATAACCCAGGTGTTCATCAAGTTCTGCACTGAGGGCAGCTTCAACAGTAATCTTGGTCAGCATCTGGCTGAACTCATTGAGGTCTTTTTCGGTTTTCAGGCCCTTGGCTGCTTCACGCGCAAAGGCTTCTAGTTCTTTTCTGTTCATTGTCTATCTATCCTTTCCCATGTAGGGGGTAATGATAGACAGTTACACAGATTAAATTACAGTCTCAACAACTGTCTACACCAGGGCTGCCATTGAAGTCTGCTATCGCTTACGGGACAGGTGATCACATCTACTTCACCCAACGAATTGTTCTACTAAATCAACTTTCCTTATTCCAGGCATTAAGAATAAACGTTTGGGCACCGAATCATTTCTCAAAAGCAGCCGTTATCCCTTCTTACCGTCTCAAGCAGCCGCCATTAAGTAGCATTTGATTGATCCAAGGTCGATGGGATACTCACTCTTGGCCATATTCCAGCGCAGCACCTTCACAGAATGCACTCGGAAGGATGACTCAAACAGCTTTCGCTGGCCTACCCCGCCTCGCATAACCCACTTTTGTCTTAAGCTTTGCCTCAACCTGCGCTTTAAAATGATCGTTGCCCAGTGGCGTGCCCGTCTGCCAGGCAGCACGAATTTGGTCCAATTCCTCATCATCGATATAGGCCCTGAACAAGGCACGATAAGCCTCCATGCGTCGACCCACAGTCCTGCCCAAAGACAGATACACCTTCTGGGGTGTGATGATCGAATCCTCCCGCCCCTCCGCATTTGCGCAGTAGCTCGACCAACGGTACTCTCGTGGATGCTTGACCATATTGGCGCGCGCGGAGTTGAGTTCGATGTAGCGCATACAGTTCAGTTGATAGCCCTCTTCTTGCACGAGGCTCGCTTTGTATCGTCCCTCCCAGAGTGAGCCGCTCGTCCCGTAGTGATAATTGATATAGGGCACATATCGCCGCCCAACATATTGCATCATGCGGCTGATCCCCTCTCCATCCGCCGGGGTCGCCAGCACATGCACGTGATTGGTCATCAGCACATAGGCGTGAATAGCGCACTTGTAGCGATCAGCCCCCTCTCGCATTAACTTTAATTTCTGACCCCTTTAATTTTGCGAACAGCCTGTTAGTACGAACATTTGGTTTTTTCAATCTTTCATATCCATCTAACGCCGCCTATAGTTGAGTATAGAAGTCAGATATTTTGATCTTCTTTCTTCAATTAGCGCATGCCACAAGAATCAATATAAGACGTATTTGTCTGTAACAATTCTTATGCATAGTGATTGGAGGGTGACATTATGAAATACACTCGTATGCTTCTCTGCGAAAAGAGCTCAGAGCGCTTGTTACGTTCTGTTGTGGATGGGATTCAACGGTTTTTCGCGGCCGTCTTGCACTTGGTACTGGCGGTGTTGCTTGTGCAAGGGTTTTCCCCATTGGTACATGGCCAGACGTCGGAGCTGCAGCAGTCCAGACCGCCAGATCAGGAAACTCAAGAAGGCCTGTTACCCAGGCTTCACGGATTGATATCGATACAAGAGGCCGAGCAGCTTGCCAAGAAAGGTAAACATCAGGCTGCTGAGTCCATATATGACCAGCTCTTGGCTGATGACCCCAATAACATTCAAGTACGCCTGAATCGGGCTTTTGTCAGAGCTTGGCAAGGCAAGCATGACACGGCTCAGGCTGATTTCCTTAAAATTATTGAAACACAACCAGAACACCTGGGCGCACTTATCGGCCTTGGCTATGATCTTGCCTGGTCGAGACAACATCAACGAGCCCAACAACGGTTCCAGCAGGCGTTAGACATCGCGCCTGATCAGCTCGATGCAAAAAAGGGACAAGCGTTTGCAGCCCTGTGGGCCGGAGACTCAACATTGGCGCTTCAGCGTTTTGAGAAAATTACCGGCGATACCCCAGATGATCCGGAAGCGTGGCAGGGCTTGGCTCAGGCGCAACTGGCCAGTCGCCAACATAGAAGCGCTCGCACTTCATTCCAGCAAGTTATCGCTCTGGATCCAATGCGCCCCGGAGCGCGAGGTCAGCTTGAGGCAGTACGTGATACCCCCACGGTGTTGGAGGCAACGCTTTGGGGTGGTTATACCTACCACCAAGAAAACTCTGTTGATGACGCCGGGCTTCGTTCGGCCGAGTTGGCAGGCTGGCCTAGCAAGGATCTGCGGCTCTGGCTACGTTACGATAATGCGCTTACACTGGACAATCCGGGACTGGTTAGAGCAGGCGATGATATCCCCTCCACCTATGTCGGGGCATTGCTCAACTGGGGCGGTAAATACACAAGTCGGCTAGAGGTAGGAACGCGCGAACTTAGCGGAAGTATTGACCAAAGCCTTTATCAGGCTGAGCACGTGACATATCTTCCCGATGCCCGGACAGTGAAGGTGGGAGGATATGTGGGCCCACGAGATGACGACAGCACCGACTGGAATATCTATTCTGGTTTTGGTTTCCCCGCCAATGAACGCTTGAGACTAGAGCCGAACCTGTTCTACACAAAAATTGGCGGCTCTGATGAAAGAGAATGGCGCTTTTTGCTTGCGGGTGATTACCAGCTAGATCCGGGGTGGCGTGTCTCTGGGGGTGCGGCCTATGGTCGGGTCAACAGTAACCTGCCCAGTGCATCCGGTGGGCTTTGGTCAGGACATGTATTGTTGTCTGCTCCCCTTGCTCAAGCCCACCGCGTTTATTTTCTTTTGCGCCATGAATCTCCAGCCAGCATTGATGACTTTACCACCCTGGCTATAGGAGTGACCTTTCGCTTGGAGGGTGACTGATTATGATGCCTGCACAGACAATCAATAGAAAGAGAAAGTTACCTTCATCTGCGCCATGGTGGATTAGCAACCGTGTCTTAGCGAACCCACCCCGGTCAACCATGTTTGTGACTATCCTGGTTTCGTGGATCGCATCCGTTATTTGGTTTCATCCCCGGCTGGTGCTGTTACTTGATATGGCAACGGGGTTGGGCTCTTGGATGTCGCTGGCATTTTTTATCGTTTTTGTGGAAGTGGCTTGGCTTTATGGTTTTTATAATATCTGGGTCGTGCTTTTCGCCAAGTGGTATCACTGGCAAGAGGAGAACCCCCCGACCGCCTCACCGGTGCAAATGACACCTCTGCCTAGCGTTGCCATTCTCTACACTACCTATAACGATTTTATTGAAGCTAGTGCCTTGTCCTGCGTCGCCCAGGATTATGCTTCTTATACCGTCTATATCCTCGACGACAGCACTCTTCCCAGTTACCAGCAGCGGGTGGATGCCTTCGCTGCGACCTACCCTGACCGCGTTCAGGTGGTTCGACGTGTTGATCGGGCTGGATTTAAAGCCGGAAACCTAAACCATGCCCTTGAGAATTTCGCCCTTGAACCACTCTTTGCTTTAGTAGATGCGGACGAGATCTTGCCCACTGATTTCCTCAGCAGTCTCGCTCCCCGCCTTTGGGCCGACCCCAGCTGTGGCTTTATTCAGGCCAGTCACCGTTCAAACCCAGAAACTGATAGCTCGCTCGCCCAGGCGATGGGGGTTGGTGTAGATATTCACTGGCGTTGGTATCAGCCACTTCGTAACCGCTACGGTTTTGTGATGTTGCTCGGTCACGGGGCCATCTTGAGGCGGCAATGTTGGGAAGATATCGGGGGCTTTCCCGAGTTGGTTAGCGAGGATCTCGCTTATGCTTTGAGAATCCGTGAACGTGGGTGGCGGGGAACCTTCGCGCAGGACGTAATTTGTTATGAAGATTTTCCCGAAACGGTGCGAGCCTTTCGTGTTCGCTTCATGAAGTGGACGCGCGGGACGTGCGAATTTCTCATGAGTGAAACGCCCCGGTTATTGCGGGCTAAAGAGATTTCATGGACCGAGAAGATGGACATCTTGATGCCCACATTAAATTTGCCACTCTCATTTGTGTATTTTTTGTTCATGATCAACGCCAATATATTTTTGCCCTACCTCTTCGGTGTGCCACGCCCTGTGGCAGTAGAGCTTGGAGCTTACGATGTTGCGCTGCCGACATTAGGGCTGGATCCAGGCTTTTCGGCCATCATGAGTCTTGATTTTTATCTCATTACGCTTCTCACACTACTGTCACCCGTTTTGTGCTTTGTCGTCGAACTTATCACACGGCCTGCCTACCTATTTCAGTTCTTGTGCAAGAGCGCCGCTGTCTATGCGACGCTGGCTCCGTTAGCCTGTCTGGGGGTCTTGTCTTACTTAGTCACTCGTCGAGCTACTTTTCTGGTGACCGGGGATAGTAGCCGATACGCAGACCCGACTGGGAAAGCTGAAGGGCGCCAACTTGTGCATAGGGTCAGCAGCTGGTTTCGTCAGATCATTCACGTCACCCATCCAGATCATCCCATGGTGCAGGGGTTTGAAATACTTTGCGGTGTCATCCTGGCGGCTGCTTGCCTGATGTTGGTTCAGGTCTCATTTCTGGGGTTGGCGCTAGGATTTATCTTGATGCCAGTATTGCATCATTTTCGTTGGGACAATCGCATCATTCAGCGATTAGTATACGTACCGTTCGGACTAATCCTGAGTGGTATCTTCATCAGTGCGATGGGTGTTATAGGACTACAGCCCCTATTCTTTGGTTTTGGTTTTCATTTTTAAAAACTTACGCTTGCAGTTTACAGCCCTGTAGGGTGCGTTCCACGCATCATTACTCCGAACGATGATTTAACCCTTTCCCCGTGATGGGTCTGGTGGTTGCGGATACCCTAATGGCTAGCAATGCGCATCCTACGCGGGTACTGGTTTGGTATGGGGTTGCCAATTTTTCTGGGCGATAAATTAAATTACATCCCGCGATTGGCTTGGTGGTTGCGGAAATCTCAATGGTGCGCATTGCGCACTACATCTCCACATGCTGAGTATTAGTCTGAATTTCAGGAATGGCCGCAATGGGTTGGTGACAGGGAAATAAGAACAGATTCTGAATGCCCCCTCTCTCTGACTGCAGCATCCTTCAATTTTGCAGTGATATATAAAGAAGTAATACACAAAGCTCTAATAAAATAAAACATCGAACGGCCGCAAAGGCTAACTGCAGCAGTTTGACCATCATTCGTTGGCGGGTAGCAACAGGCACTTTTCGGAAGCTCTATCGGACAGTGTCTGTATGATCAAGTCTGAGCTAGTACAATTAATGTTTGCTGGCTTCATCCTTAACTGAAGAGAAAACCAGCCAGAAGACGCTGATCGCTTGAAGCCAGCGAAATGCTGGTTGGTTCTGATAGCAGCCGTTCACCCCATATACAACGAATTAGTCAATTCCAACAAAAGCAGTTTTTCGTTGGGATAATTTCTCGGCATCATACTGGGCGATATTGAGACCGCTACATTCTTCCGGGCCATCAATAGCGAAAGTAAAGCTATTGTGGATAACAGAGACACTCTGTGTCCAATTCGTCGTAATGAGAGAAAGAGTGAATTACCAGTGACTACCGATGCCGACATAAACAAACGGCCGGACGTCTACCTCGAGAGGTTTGTTTGAATCCTCAGGAAACTCCAAGGAAAGTGCGCCAACACGAAGACTTAATTCGTCTCTTTTCGGCAACGCTAAGTTCATAGCCAGGTTGACACGAAAATCGCCATCATCAGCCGATTGAACTTGTTCGAAGCTGGGGTTGTGTTGATTATTGTTGAAATTAAAATCGAGAATTGTAGGTTGACCCAACTCAGCAACATTCACTTGAGTCAGGTACGAGACTTGAGAATCAGTGGAGAATGACGACTTCTCGGCTTGTGCAGTGCTGATCAAACTAAAGCCCATAAGAACAGC
>CAMYNQ010000100.1 GCA_947259785.1 uncultured Chromatiaceae bacterium
TCATGGTCTTGACGGAAAAGCTTTCTGTCTCAGGATCAAAGCGGGCCAAGCCCTTGCTGGTACCGGCCCACAGATTATCCTGTGGGTCGAGATAAAGCATAAAGATATGGTTCGCAGGCAGGCCATCAAACGAGGTGTAGTTCTTCCACTCGCCATCCTTGAAACGCCCTAGACCTGCACCCCAGGTACCAGCCCAGACGGTGCCATCATTTTGCACCTGCAATGAAATGACATAATTTGGATTATAGGCAACCTTAACGTCCTGTAGGCCCTGCTCATCTTTTTGTCGAGCATGGTGCATTGAAGCCTGACCGGGATCACTCTTGAACTGGATGGCACTCTCAACCAACTTATAATCTGCACCCAGCCCTTCATCATGGCCCCACTTCTGCCACTTGGCATCTTTATATAAAGCTAGACCGCCCTCAGTGGCAAACCAGACATCACCATTAAGCCCCTCTTCAACAGCATAGACCCACGGATTGGGTAAACCGCCATTGGTATTCTCAACGGTAAAAGTTTCCCAGGCATCAGGGTTATTGAACTCGCCATTTCGCACCCGGTTAGCGCCAGACCAGGTCGCAATCCAAACATCGCCATTGGCCAGCGTCAAAACATCATAGACAAACTGGTCTGCCAGACCCTCCGGAATATTAATGGTCTGCCAAGTATTGGCTTCGACATCAAACACCGCCAGGCCACCACCGTAGGTACCAATCGCCATACGCTTGTCATCCAAACGACTGACATGAAACACACCATTTGATAACAGACCGGCATTCTTGTTATTGAAAAGTTCATAATCATCCGACTCGGTATCGTAACGAATCACACCGCCGGAGGTGCCAACCCAAACATAACGGCCATCAGCAAAGATACTTTTGACGTTGCGATTACCGACTCTGAAGTGACTAAAACGTGGCCCCTCGAGTGTCACGGTGTTTTCATGCGAAGACACATCAAGCTTAGCTTTAACCGGCTGCGTTGCCTGATCTACTGCTGCGGGCTTTTGCAGAGCAACAGGCTCATCAGAACCTAACTGACCAAGCTGGTAGGCACCCACAATTACACCAGCACCCACCAACACCCCTAGCGCCATCAACGTTGGATTAAACTTCATTCTGCTTTACCTGAGTCTTGTTGCGCCTCGGCCTGACCAAAACGAGTCACACCACCACGAGTTCCTACCCAAACCTCACCACCAGGCACCATAGCTATGGTGTAGACATGTTCGGACAACAGACCATCTTTTCGGTCATAGTTGTACCAATGCTTACCATCAAAACGGCTTAGCCCCTTGTTAGTACCGAACCACATACTGCCATCGTCGGCCTCGGCGATGCTGTAAACGATATTGCCAGCCAGGCCATCTTTACTGTTGTAGTTGGTCCACTTCTTACCATCGAAGCGACTCACGCCTGCGCCCCAGGTGCCGGCCCAGACATGATCGTTTTTATCCACTAGAATGGAAAAAATGTAATTGGGGTTATAGGTCGACTGACCCTCAGTCATCACATTCAGGTCATGCCGCTCGCGAGTTCCCAGGCCGGTATTCAGACTGATAGGCAGGTTTTCGTCATTACTGGCACCCAGCCCTTCTTTATGGGTCCAGGCCTGCCAGTTTTCACCATCAAACATGGAGACACCACCCTCGGTGCCAAACCAGACCTGCTGTTTTGAATCGACACCAACGCCATAGACCCACTCATTCACCAATTCGTCAAAATAGGTTGTGAACTTGCCTGTCGCCGGGTCCCAAAGATTGGCACCCGCCCAGGTACCTATCCAGACTTTGCCATCGGCCTGCTGATCAAAGCTATAGATCCAGTAATCGGCCAGCCCATGCATGGGGAAAAACACCTGCCAATCATTATCCTTATATCGCGCTGCACCACCACCATTGGTACCAAACCATTTGTAATCATCCTTGTCGACAAACATGGCAAACACATATTCATTGGCTAGCCCGTCGGCTCTGGTAAAGGTATTACGCAAAGCTTGATTGCTCAGCTCAACCTCATGCACCCCTGATGACGTACCTACCCAGAGACTATTTCCATCAGCTGACAAGGCCATAGAACGAACGTAGATTTCACGACCAACCTCAAAGGCATCAATCACCTTCCAGGGATCTGTTGGGACCTGAGCCGGGGCCCCCACCTCAGCCTCAACAGCCTTTGACTCAGGTTCAGGCGAATCCGAACATGCCGCCGCCAACAGAGCAGCAAAAACAACAAATAATAATCTCATTACTGGAAGGTTCTCAGGTGCGCAATGACATCAAGCATTTCCTGGGTAGTCAGCAGACCACGATAGGCAGGCATGATGCCCTGGCCATTCTCAAGCACCTGCACCAGCACCGCATTTGCCGCAAACAGACTCTGACCACGCCTGAAGTCAGGCATACCCGGCATTGCCCCAGCACCGCTCGAACCATGGCAATTAGTACAATGAATATTGTAAATTTTGGCACCGTTGCGAGGATCAGCCGCCATGGCATTAGCGCCAAACAAAAACGCGCCCATAGAGGCAAGCAGCGCAATCAATCCAACTGTTCTTTTTGCTTTCATTTTTCCAACCACTCAAATGGGTTAATTGACGAACAAAACTAGGAACAATTCTAACATTTCAGCACACCAGTGTCGCCGCCAGCTATTGCAGCGCGGAATAATCTCCCGCATAGGCCTTTTCCAGTAAATCAATTACTTCCTGGCGCTGCCACTCACGTGGCCCGCTAATGCGCTGAATAAAGCGGCCATCGGGGCTAATCAGGAGGGTATAAGGAAAAATTTGAATACCAAGCTGATCTGTCGCAACCTCCCCAGCTGGGTCAATATAACTAGTGAATGTCACCTTCTGATCAAGCAGATATTCTCGCACCAGATGGTCATCTTCATCCTGGGCTAAGCCGATAACGGCAAACCGCTCGGGATCCAAGGCATCACTTAATTGCTGCAGATTGGGCATTTCACGCCGGCAGGGTTCACACCAGGTAGCCCAGGCATTCAGCACCACCAACTTGCCGCGATATTTTTCGATAGAGACCTTGCCACCATCTAGCTGCCGCATGGCAATTTGGGGAAAGGCAGCGCCGGCAGTGAGATTATCTGTCAGCGGCTCAGGCCCACTACAGCCTTGCAAGATAAACAAGGGCAGCAACAATAAAAATTGCCACGCCCTTGCCCTGATTTGATTCATCCCAGGCCCGACTAGGGCACGACTGTGTCGATTACGATCTCAAGCCCTTCGCTACCCACGGCCACCGCAGCAGTCGCACCTTGCAGATCACCACTTTGAGGCATGGCATTACCGGTCTTGGAGATACGCGCACCGATAGTCACTTCACTGAACTTGGCCAAACTCATGCTCGGCATCATCGCCATGCTTTCATCGAGGCTGAATTCCAGCGGCAACTCACCGGCCTGCGCACGGACAATAGCCAGCGGCATCGGCGAACCACTGACGGCGCGAGCAAAGACAAACAGAGTATCGCCAGCGGTAAACTTACCTGCCAGTTCGGCGGCAATTGTGACGCGCCCCGTAACCCGAGTCGCTACTGCGCTCTTGGTCGATGCAGCCACCTCAGACAGACCCTGCTGCGCCGGGGCCTGGCCAAACTCGCCAGCCAGCTGACGCTGACGGTAAGATTCTGCCTCAGCAATATTGGCGTGCATCACCTCAATATCTTCAGAATCAGGTGGCAGCATATCCCTCAAACGCCCCCAATGCTCGATCGCACCGACAAAATCACCACGCTCGAACAAACCGGTACCGGCCAGCCACAGAGCCTTTTGATTATTTGGGTCTATCGACAAGGCCTGCAACAACAACTCCATCGGCCGACCTTCAAGACTCTCACCCGTGGCCATGGCAATGGCATCGGCATAGTCAGTCAACACTGCTGCGTCGTCACCGGCGAACTGTACCGCCCGCTCATAGGCCATCACTGCCTCCTCATAACGGCCCAACACAGACATCGAACGACCCAGCATTACCCAGCCTTCTATATCCTGCGGATTTTCCTGCAACCGCTGTGAAAGCTTGGCCACCATCATCTCAATCTGATCTGCCATATTGGTCTCATCGCCATGCGGTGAAGCCGCCGGCTGAGCCATCTGTACCTGCGGATTCATGGCATCAGGATTACCCAACTTGCCATACAACAGCACAGCAGCCAACGGCACGGCCACAACAGCCACAATAGCCGTGACAATATTCAATCCTTTGCCAGACTTACCTTCACCGTGTTCGGCGGCAGAGACATCCTCCAGCAGGCGGCGTTCAATTTCCTGACGGCTCTTGTCAAACTGCTCCTGAGTAACATCACCGGCAGCCAGATCGACATCCAGCTCTTCCAATTGATTTTTATAGATAGTGATATTGACCGCACGATGCTCAATGTCAGCGGCATTTTTCTTACGCAGGAACAAAGGCGGGACAACAAACAACAATGCCGCGCCCAACAGGCACGCAGCCACAAGCCAAAATACCGTCATGCCTTATTCTCTCCTGAATCTTGCTTTAACAACTCCGCAGCACGGCGATGCTGCTCTTCTGTCAGCGGTGTTTCATCAATCTGCTTACGGCGGCGCAGGACATTGCTGTACAGCACCGCCACACCCACACCTAGCAATATAAAAGGACCAAACCACAACAACATGGTGGTCGCTTTGAACGGTGGACGATAGCGAACATAATCGCCATAACGCTCGACCATAAATTCCACCACCTGGCGGTCATTCATTCCACCTTCCATCATTTCCTGGATCTGTGTCCGCATGTCCACAGCGAACTCAGAATTAGAATCTGCCAGCGACTGGCCCTGGCAGACCAAACAACGCAGCTCTTCCGAAACACCCATCACTCGGCCATGGATCTCCGGGGCACCAGTGGTGTACTCAGCCTCTTTGGCCTGCACCTGATATGACAATGGAAACGACAGGCACAACAGTGCCACTAGCACAATCTTTTTCATTAGCTTTTCTTCAACTCTCTAACCAAGGGCAGGATGGTTTCCCGTAAAGCCTGCGCGGAAACCGGGCCGGTATGTTTGTGACGAATAACACCCTGTTTATCGATGACATAGGTCTCCGGCACACCATAGACACCATAATCAACGCCAACACGGCCTTTATAATCGTGCCCGCTAATGGTGTAGGGATTACCAAAATCATCCAACCACTTAATGGCATCCTGGCGTTCATCCTTATAATTCAAGCCATAGATAGGCACTTCACCCATGCGCGCCAACTGCATAAACACCGGATGCTCCTGGCGACAAGAGACACACCATGAAGCCCAAACATTCAACAACCAGACCTTGCCCAGATTACTGTCACGACTAATGTTCAGCTCGGCCTGATGCAGCTGACTCAAATCAAACGGTGGCGCCGGCTTACCCACCAGAGGTGACGGCACTGCGTTCGGGTTAAGACTCAACCCCTTCCACAAAAAACCTGCCATCACCACAAAGATCACCAGTGGCAATAAAAACTTCAGTTTCATTATTATGCCTTCTCCGTCGCCATCTTCGGCGTTGCCACGCCGGCCTCAGCCTTGGCCTTTTTTTCTTTACGCGCCATAACACGATAACGCCTGTCACTCATTGCCGTAACACCGCCCAACACCATCAGAATAACACCCGTCCAGAGCCAGGAAACAAACGGCTTATGATAGACACGCACACTCCAGGCACCACCGCTGACCGGCTCACCCAAAGAAATATAAAGATCACGCCAGATACTGGTATCAATTGCCGCCTCGGTCATAGGCATTGTTTGAACGGTATAAACACGCTTCTCAGGCTCCAAAGTCATGACTTCATTACCCTCCTGCAACACCCGAATCAAACCCCGATTAGCCGTGTAGTTTGGCCCCTTGATCTCAATCACACCATCAAAACGGAAGGTATACCCTCCCACAGTGACCGTGTCGCCAATATCCATACGCACATCCTTGTCGGACATGTAATTGGAAACCATGGTGCCACCGATGATGCAGATCGCCACACCGATGTGGGCCAGATGCATACCATAGAAACTGCGCGGAATAGCATTGAGTCGATGCCCCCAAGGCAGTTCGGCATTGGTAGCCTTAAAGCGAACCCGAATACTATAAATGGCGGTGGTCACAATCCAGGCTGCCATCACCATGCCCAGCGCAGCCATCCACGACCACCCTCCCATCAGGAAGGGCATAACCACCGCGATGATTGCACTGGCAATAAAGGCCCAACGCAGCTGCCTGAGCATGTCGGGCATATCAGCCTTCTTCCAACGAGCCAGTGGCCCTATACCCACCAAAAACACCAGCGGCACCAGCAACGGCACAAAGATGGCATTAAAATAAGGCGCACCAACCGAAACTTTGTTGGTGGCCTCAATAACACCCACCGAAGCCAGACCTTCGATAATGATCGGATAAATCGTACCCAACAATACTGCCGCCGTCATGACCGTGAGAATGACATTATTGACCAACAGCATGGTCTCTTTCGACATCAGATCAAACCCGCCACCCTCGCCAATCTTGGGTGCACGCCAGGCATATAACAATAGCGAGCTGACCACCACAACGACCAGAAAAGCAAGAATAAAGGTACCGCGCTCAGGGTCAGTCGCAAAGGCATGTACCGAGGTGATAACGCCGGAACGCACCAGGAAGGTACCCAGCAGACTCAATGAGAAGGCAATAATCGCCAACAGCACGGTCCAACGTTTGAAGGCACCGCGTTTCTCGGTCACGGCCAAAGAGTGAATCAAGGCTGTACCCACCAGCCAAGGCATCAACGAGGCGTTTTCCACCGGATCCCAGAACCACCAACCGCCCCAGCCAAGCTCGTAATAAGCCCACCACGAACCCAGGCCGATTCCACCAGCAAGAAAGGACCAGGCAATGATAGTCCAGGGACGAGACCAACGCGCCCAGGCTGCATCCAAGCGCCCGCCCATCAGAGCAGCAATAGCAAAGGCAAAGGCAACAGAAAAACCAACATAGCCCATGTAAAGCATGGGCGGATGAATAATCAACCCAAAATCTTGCAACAATGGATTCAGGTCACGGCCATCGGGTGCTGCCGGCAACAGACGCTCAAACGGGTTTGAGGTCAGCAGCAGGAATAACAGAAAACCAACCGCGATCAGGCCCAGCACACCAATCACTCGGGCCACCATTTCATCAGGCAGGCTTTTACTGAAGATAGATACCAGAAAGGTCCACAGACCCAGCATCATGGCCCATAACAATAACGAACCTTCATGCCCACCCCAGACACCAGCCACTTTGTACTGTATCGGCAGTAGCGAATTGGAATGGGAGGCGGCATACAACACCGAGAAATCGTCGGTGACAAACGAGTAAACCAAACAAGCAAACGAGATGGCGATAAAGATAAACTGTCCCTGGGCAACCGGCCTCGCCATGGCCATCCACGGACGAATATTCAACTGTGCGCCAAGAATAGGAAAAATGCCCTGCACGATGGCAAGACAAAGGGCAATAATCAGGGCAAATTGGCCAATTTCTGGGATCATTTTGCAGCTCCTTGTGCGGCAGCGTCTTTCATACCTTCGGCCTTTTCCAGGGCTTCGGCGACTTCAGGCGGCATATAGGTTTCATCATGTTTAGCCAGCACTTCCTCTGCCTCGAAAACACCACCAGTACCCAGTTTGCCCTGAGCCACTACGCCCTGGCTTTCACTGAACAGGTCAGGCAGGATACCGGTATATTTCACTGTCACCACCTCAGCGCTGTCAGTGACATTAAAGTGAACAGTCAGACCATCATCTTCACGCTTAACACTGTCGACTTCGACCAAACCGCCGAGACGGAAGGTTCTATCCTTGGGCGCCTGATTAGCCACCACTTCAGTTGGACTAAAAAAGTGGTTTATATTGCTCTGCAACGCGTTCAGTATCAGCGCTGCAATTGCAGCCACAGCCACCAAACCAACCACGATAAACATCATGCGTTTATGTCTAGCCTTCATCTATTCCACCTCAGAATTCATACGCATCATACGACCCAAGCGCTGCAATAAAGTTCGCTTTTGCCGTACAACTAAAATCGCTTCCACAATCATGAACAGGGCCGTAACAGCATATGAACCCCAGACATAGAAACCATGGCCACCCATGGCAAACCACTCAGCCATCTTATTTCTCCCTCTGCTGTAGCATCTGCTTAACCCACGCGGTGTTGCTTTCACGTTCAAGAATGATGCGTTGCACCCGCGTCAGGGCCACAGCAATGGTGTAGAACCAGCAGGCAAAGGTCATAATCAACAAGGTCCAAAGCATGATGTCAGTCATACTTGCATCCAAGCCACCGCCCTCATTCATCTTGATTGATGAGCCCTGGTGCAAAGTATTCCACCACTGCACTGAGTAATAGATAATGGGCACATTGATCACGCCCACCAAAGCCAACAGACCGCAGGCCCGCGATGCACGACGCGGATCGTCAATCGCCGACTCCAATGCCATGTAACCAATATAGAGAAACAACAGAATCAGTTCAGAAGTCAACCGTGCATCCCAGACCCACCAAGCACCCCACATAGGCTTGCCCCACAGAGCACCGGTCCACAAAGCAATAAAGGTAAAGATGGCACCAGTCGGAGCCAAAGACGATGCCATCATTGACGACAAACGGGTACGCCAAATCATGCCCGCGGCTGCCCAACAGGCCATAATGACGTAGATAAACATCGACATCCACGCCGCCGGCACATGGATGAACATAATGCGATAACCCTCACCCTGCTTGTAATCAGTCGGCGCAACAAAAAAACTCATGTAAAGCCCAACTACCAGCAACAACACCGAGACGATCGCAAAGCCACGCGCCAGCTTGCCGGCCAGCGGATAGAAACTTGATGGAGCAGAATATTTAAACAGGTTCATCGCAATATTTCGTTGTTAATCTTGTTCTTTCAATTAAGCCGGATCAAAACTATTCGACCGAAATTCTCAACGCCGCCGCCGAAGCCAACGGCGCCAACAACAAGGCCAAAATCAATATCGCCGCCAACAGTGACAGATGGCCTTCCGCCCCCATACCCGAGACACTCGCCTCGACGCCGCCAGCACCAAAGATCAGCACCGGTATATATAAAGGTAATACCAGCAGCGATACCAACACGCCGCCGCCACGTAGCCCCAAGGTCAGGGCCGCACCGATGGCACCGACCAAACTCAATACCGGTGTACCCAACAACAGGGTCACCACCAACATCAGCAGACCATCACCACCCAGGCCAAACTGCAGGCCCAATAGCGGCGCCATTAACACCAAGGGCAGCCCGGAAATAATCCAGTGGGCCAGCACCTTGCCAAATACCATCAACGCCAATGGTTGTGGTGCCAGCAACAACTGTTCCAGCGTGCCATCGTTATAGTCATCCGCAAACAAACGACTCAGCGACAACATTGACGCCAACAGCGCCGACACCCACACCACACCCGCCGCCATCGAACGCAGCAAATCTGTTTCAGGCCCGACCCCAAGCGGAAACAGGCTAACGACGATGACAAAAAAGAACACCGTGGTCAGCACATCGGAACGATGGCGCATGGCCAGCGTCAGATCCCGGACGATAATGCATTTTAATGCCGCAAACACTCAGTGCTCTCCCAGATGGAGATGCTGAAGTTTACCCACCTCAACGTCGACCTCTTGATGGGTGGTCAAAATAACCATTCCACCGTCGACGACGTGTTCTTTTATCATGCCCAGCAACATGCTCACGCCAGCCACATCTAGGGCCACGAAGGGCTCATCCAGAATCCACAGCCTGGAACGCTGCAACAGCAACCGAGCTAGCGAGACACGTTTCTTCTGTCCTTGAGACAGCACCTTGACCGGAAGTTCAAAACAACGCGCCAGGCCCATGGCCTTTAAGGCCACTTCCACCTTGCGCTCGCTGATATCAAAGCCACTCAGCTGGGCGAAAATGCGCAGATTCTCATAACCCGTCAGCTCAAACTTGAGACCATAGTGATGCCCCATATAGATCAGTTCGCGGTTGAAATCCTCACCCAACTTACGGGTAGGCTTACCACCCCACTGAATCTCACCATCTTCCGGCAATACCAACCCGGCAATGGCTCGTAGCAGCGTGGTCTTGCCACTACCATTGGCACCATGAACATGCAGCAAACTGCCTTCATCCAGAGAAAAAGACAGGCCAGAAAACAGCTGCCTGTCTCCTCGAACACATTCTAAATTGGCGATATTAAGCATGAAAAAAGACGCGCCACTTCGACCTGAAAACCAAAAGACCGTCGATTATACATCAAAGCAGGCGAATGTCTCGGACTGCAACTTAGCCTATATATTCAATAAATTCGTGTGGTTATCACGCGAAACATTGATTCAACAAGTGCATCCACACGCTATTTATTAAGCATGCCGGCCAGACCAACAATCAACGGCTTAGCACAACCCGAAAGCCGTTGCTGCTGTCCTCAAACTTGGCCTCATAGGTGCCGCGCACAGTAGAACCGAGATAATTCGCCTGGTTGGCCCAGCCACCACCACGCAACACCCGCTGACTGCAGTCGCCGCCACCCCAAACCCGACTATCTGAAGGCGCATCGGTATAATCCTCATGCCAGCAATCCTGCACCCACTCCCAGACATTGCCATATATGTCGTACAGCCCCCATGGATTGGGCTGACTACGGCCCACCGCCTGGGTGCCAATCTTAG
>CAMYNQ010000101.1 GCA_947259785.1 uncultured Chromatiaceae bacterium
ATCAGGTCTGTTTTCAGGTGCTGGGTCAGGATGCTGCGGTTGCTTATATGACTCAGGCGGGTCAGTTGGAATTGAACGTGATGATGCCGGCCATGGGCTCAGCCCTGTTCGATGCTATGGATTGGCTCACCAATGCGGTTAATGCAGCGACTGAAAAGAATCTAAAAGGCTTGAAGATTGACAGGGAGCGCTGCAAGGAATTCCTTCATGCCAGTGTTGGCCTGGCAACATTGCTGAATACCGAAATTGGTTATGCAGCCGCAGCCGAGGTGGCCAAGGAGTCAGAAAAGGGTGGTCGCTCTGTCCGTGACATTGTCGAGGAGCGTGGCCTGATGGCCGGCGATGCTTTTGATGCGCTTGTTTTGAAAGCGGCGCGAGATGGAAAAATTGATTAGTTAAGCTCTTTATCGACTGTTATAAAAACCACCCATTGGGTGGTTTTTTATTTACTGTTGTTTGCTTTGATTGGCTTGCCGTAAAGCAATTTCTGTTCTTGCCTGTGATATTTTTTGTTGTTGCGACAAGGCAAACGGTGGCCGTAGCTTGTCAATAGCCGTTGCTGTTTTGAGGTGCTGGGCAGCGCTGTTAAAGTCGCCGATGCCTGAGTGGAGATGAGCCAAACGGATGGCGATATCTACCGATGGGGCGATGTCGAAGGCCTTTTTCAGGGCCTTGCTGGTTGGTTCAAAACGGCGAAGATGAAAGTTTATTTCGCTTTTTAATCGGTAAAGATAAACCTTGCCTTTAATATTGTGTTCAATACTTTTATTACCTAGTAGTGTATCTACAATTTTTTCCAGGCTTTGCAAAGAAATTTGTTTGCAGTAACCATCTCGAATGTTTTCGAACAATGTGTTGAGTGATGGTAGTCCAGAGTTACCAATTCTGGCGCTGGGTAATAGCTTTATTAGGGCGAAAAAGTCGTCACGAGTGAGTCTGTTGAGACGACATAAGATTGCGACGTGAAACATTTTTGTGCTCAGGTGTGTTGGGTAGGTATTGAGAATTTCTTGTAAGTGCTGCATTGCGGCTTCATTTTCATCAGCCTTGTAAAGGCTGTTTACGTATTGTCTTTGAGTGCGTAACGATTCGGGGTGTTGTTGTGCCCATTCGTTAATGAGTTGTTGTTCATTATTCCAGCTTGTGCTGTGTTTTAGGCTTAGCACCATCAGACAGATAAAGATAAAGGCGGTAGAGGGTATGTAGATGCTTGGCTTTCTTTGGATTAATTTATGACTGTAATAAGCCAATGCCAATGCAGGGCCGAGCAAGGCAGTGTAATTTCTATGCTCAAAATATATCTCTAGGGGCAGGATTGTCGATTCGAGCAGGTGGGCGGCAAAGAACCAGAGAATTGCAAAGCTGATGATAGAATGTTTGCTTCGATTACGTATCGCAAACCATAGCAGCGCGATAATTACTGTTAGCGAGAGTAGTGTCGTTAAGGGCTGAAACAGACCTTTAGAAATACTGAAATCATCATGATAGAGGCTGGGTGTTTGGGTTGGCCAGACAAAGTAATAAAGATAATCAATCAACACCCTGGCTTGAGTGAGAAGCCTTTCGTAGAGTGTGAAATCCCTGCTTATATAGCTTGCGGTGCTGTCGTTGATGACTATGCTGAAATAGACAGCAATGACTGTCAGAGGGGAGGCGATGAAGGGTATGGCCCAGTAGCGCCAGTACTTAGGCCGTTGAATTTTGCTGAGCAGGGTGAACTCCACTACCAAAACCAGCAGTGGCAGCAGCACTCCATTTTCCTTGCTGAGAAAGGCTAGTAAGCCAAACACAGTAATGCTACAACTCATCCATGTGTATGCTGCACCGGAGTTGTGACTGAAATTGGTGCGGCCGTGGATGTAGGTTAATACGCCAGCAAAAATAAATAATGCTGAGAGTTCGCTCATGCGTTGCACAACGTAGAGTACGGTTGAGATTTGTATGGGATGAATGGCCCATAGCAATGCAGTTAAAAAGGCAATGCTTAGCGATGTTTGTGTTTGCTGGCGATTGATTTTGTTAAATAGCATGAAGAAAAGAGCAAAAACGATAATGCTATTGAGTGCGTGCAACAAAATGTTGGTGTGCTTGAAGGCGTAAGGCTCTGCCGGCCAGGTCTGGCTATTTAGGGTGAAGCTCAAATAGGCGATTGGTCGACCAAAGCTTGAGGCAATGTCGTTGAATGCATATGCCAGTAGGCTTGTTAAATCCTTGATGCCGCCATTTTCTTGTATGGCCGATAGGTTGGTGCTGTCATCGAGAAGAAACGGGCCGTTGACCCCAGGCCAGAAGGCCAGGATGCTGCAGCTGATGAGTATTAGTATGAAGGCAAAAGCCGTCAGGTTGGTTTTTGCTTCTAAATTCATCTGGGTTCTAACTTGTGGTCTGTCAGGTCGGCTACTTACGATCCTCAGCAGCATGGCTTGCGTATAGGGCCACGCCAATTAAGGCAATGCCGCCAGCAAGATACAACAGGTCGAGAGCAACTTCAAATTTCATTGCAATGGCATGCTCAAAAAACTTGACGATCAGTATCATCAGGATGACCTTGGCCAGGCGGCTTTTGAGGTCATCAAGACTTTCAATCAGAAGTACGCTGGAAGAGGTTTCGGATTGCTCGGCCTTTTCTATCTTGCCGATGAATAGTTCGTATAGGCCTAGGGAAAAAATTAGCAGTATGGTGGCAAGCAGATAACCATCGACAATCTCAACAACGTGAGTGACAGTTGTGGCACGTAGACTGGCTCGAGCGTCCTGTGTTAGTTCTGGGGAGATGTATTCGCCCAGATGGCTGACCATAAAATAGGCATCAGCAGTGGCGATATAAAACATCGCCAGGCTGGTGATGAGGCTGGTGACAACCGCGATGATGACAATTAAGCGGCTGTCCCAGAGTATGGATTCAAAAAAGTGTGATAATGCTTTCATTTGTTATTGCCCATTCTTTGGGTGTGGGTATTATAGCTTGATTGTGGGTTCTATGCGCTGGTTTTCTGATATTACCTGCTGTTGCTTGACGGTATTCTGGAATAACGGTTGCAAGCGTAGGGCCAGTGCATCATTAATCATCTGGTTTGAGTCTGCAAGTGCCTCGCTCAAGGCTTGTTCAAGGGGATCGCTACTGAGTTGATCAAGCTCAAGCTGTGGCAGTGCCTGATCCTGGGTCGTGTAGAGATCGGCTAATGTCAGTTGGGCGCTATCCTTTGAAAGCGCCCATTGGTCTTCGTTGGTTTGATGTATCAGGCGACTTTGCTGCATACGCTCGAGGCTGGCTTGGATATCTATTTTTTCGATAGACTTTTCTCTCGCCAGCTCTTCTTCAGTTAGCAGTTGGCCATGTTGTTGTGCCTGCCAGATTAGCGCGATGATTTTGAAGTCGTTAAGCAGGGTTTCGCCGCTGCTGAGTTGCCGATTCTGATTGTTAGCTTGCCTATGGTAGAGGCAATAGCTGATTTCTGCACCGAGCATAGCAACCATCCAGGATAAATATAGCCAGATCAAAAAAACGGGGATGGTGGCAAGCGCGCCGTAGATCATTTCATAGGTAGGGAAGGCCGTGACGTACACAGCAAAGCCTTTTTTGGCCAGTTCAAATAGTGCCGCAGCGACTATTGCGCCAGCAAGGGCATGTCGTAGCGGCACATAGGTATTGGGGACGATGGCATACAATAGTGTGCAGGCGATTGTGGTGGCGAGAAAAGGCAATAACAGCAGTAGTTGGGAGCCTAGGCCGCTAATCAGGGCGGTTTCACTGAACAGCGGCAGAGAAGTCAGATATGAGGTGAAGGCAATGCTGGCGCCAATCAGGATAGGACCAAGTGTCAACATGGCCCAATAAACCATAAATTTTGCTACGGGTTTACGGCTGCTTTTGACGTGCCAGATGTCGTTCATGGCACCCTCGATGGTGTTCATCATTAATAGTGCCGTGATGATTAAAAAGGCCGTGCCTATCGCGGTTAGCTTCGAGGTCTTGCTGGAGAATTCTTCCAGATAGTGCTGAATAGCATCGCCCGATGTCGGCACAAAATTTTCAAAGATAAAATTTTGGATTTGACCTGCGACTGAATCAAACATTGGAAAGGCGGCAAACACCGAAAATATGACGGTTGATAGTGGTACCAATGACAGCAGTGTGGTGTAGGTCAGGGCGGCAGAGCTGCGCAGACAGCGGTCGTCATAAAAGGCCTGGCTGACGGCCTGGAATAAACTGACGAGTTGTTTGAGTTTTATCATCGGCGCGTGGCCAGTTTGTTGTGCGGTCGTTAGCGGTTAGCGAAGCTTGTATTGGTTTAGGTAGGACAAATCCTGGCGTTTGGCTGATGTGCTACTGCGATGTTTGGCATGTTGCTTAGCGGTTTTGATGTCAACTGGGGACGGTTTTATCTCAATGTTAAGAATCAAACCGGGAGCAATTTGATCTGCGGTTTTAATCAGATTGGAATTATTTTTTAGAATCAGTGGCCAGAGAAAAGGGTCACCATAAACCGAATCCTTAGCCGCAATTTTCCATAAGCTGTCGTTTTTTCTGACAACATAGGTGACTGGCGAAGTTGCTAGCGTTTGTTCTGGTTCTGGTTCTGGTTCTGGGGTAGTTTCGAGTTCGGGTTTGACTGGCTTGATTTTGTTTTGTTCAACTTGTTCAGTTTGTTTGGTCTGTGAAATGCTGACAGCTTGTCGTGCAGCTTGTCGTGCAGCTTCGCGGGCGGCGATGGCCTCTTTTTGCGCTTCTTTAAAGTCACCTGCTTCAAGATCATTTTGTGCTTTGGATAGCAGATGTTGTGCGCTATCCAGTGCAGTTGGGGCATGTTTTCCTGCGCCGACGCTTTTAGCGGCCTCGACGCTTTGGCGTGCATCACTCATCTCCTGTGTTGGAGGTGTTGCGGCGCAGCCAACAACCAGGCTATAGGAAAGGATGTTTATCCCGCATTTAAATATGCGGTTTGAGATGCAGAGTTTCACTAACTGGCAAGACCTTTGATGTTTCACTCAAATGAATGAATAGGCTTATACTTCAGAGTGAAATTAGCATCGGCACGAAAGCCCTGTCAAGGTGAATAGTGTTGCGAACAGTAGTTATCCAGGAGAGAAAATGTCTGAAATATTGGTGCTTTATTACAGTCGTGATGGCAGTGTCGCGAGAATGGCGCAGTTGATTGCTCGCGGTGTTGAAGAGGTGGCGGGGGTTGAAGCCAGGCTTAGGACGGTACCCAATGTGTCAACGGTTTGTGACGCAATTGCCGAATCAATTCCTGAGCAGGGCGCGCCCTATGCCAGCCTGGATGATTTAAAAGAGTGCACTGGGCTTGCTTTGGGCAGCCCTGCCTATTTTGGCAATATGGCAGCCCCCTTGAAACACTTTCTCGACAGCAGTGGTTCGCTTTGGCTTTCGGGGGCCTTGAATAATAAACCGGCGGCTGTTTTTACCTCCAGTGGAACTTTGCACGGTGGCCAGGAAAGCTGTCTGTTGTCGATGATGGTACCGTTGTTGCATCACGGCATGCTGCTGCTAGGTCTGCCTAGTAGTGAAAATGATTTAAACACCACATCAAGTGGCGGCAGCCCTTATGGTGTTAGTCATTGGGCTGGAGCGGATGGCCAGCGGGAGATCAGTGATGAAGAGGCCCGTCTGTGCCGGGCGCTGGGAAGGCGATTGGCACAGACGGTAATAAGACTGAGTTAGGTCGTTGATGCTCTGAAACGACGACCAAGCAGGATCAAGCCGGTTAGCAACAGTGCCAGAGGGTGAGGTGTTCCACCGCCACTGCCACCGCTAGTGGTGGTGCCACAGTTGCCAAAATTGGTCGTGCAACCGGCTTCTGGGTCGATCACTGTTTCCGCGGTGATATTTGTATTGTTTTGTGCGAAGGCATCATCCGTTTGACTGAATACATCAACCCTGGCTTCAATCGTGCCGGCAACCCTTGGTGTGCCGTTGACAGAGATTTCAACGCGTCCCAGGCCGAGTATGGAGCTGGCGGTGCAGGTGATAATGTTGTCTGCATCAGGAGGAGAGCAAATTGGTTTTATTCCAGTGGCACTAAAGTTTGCACCGTTAGGGTTAACGCTAAAGGTATCAGGAAGGTCTATGGAAATCACAACATCACTCGCCGGGGTGTCTACATAAAGGTTTGTGACCAGAACGATATAAGTCAGTGGCTGACCTGGTGCCGCCGGGTCAGGGGTGTCAGTGATGATGGCCTTGAGGTCAACGTAATTATCGCCGCTTTGCTGTTCAGTGGCGCCATATTCATAGGCACCTATATCGCAGATGTTATCACGTAGCATAAAACGCTGATCAAGCAGCGGGCAGGCGCTGTTGCTGCCCCCGTTTATAGCAAGACTGGTGTCTTGCAAGGGGTGCACCTGACTGGCTGCTGCTTGACCACCAATTAGTTGAATGCCTGTAGGTGGGGTTGGGTCGCTATCAAGGGCATCCAGGCCCAGATCGGAGAGATTGACTAGGTCTCCAGTCCCCAGGCCGCAGCTATCGGCGTTTTCCATGTTGCTGCCCTGGGACCTTACATCGTTCGTGTAGCCGGTGCTGCCAGCACAAGGGGGTTCGGCTGCACTAGCCGGGCTATTGCCGATGATGGTATTGCTCAATATCATGCTGGGGCGTGAGTCACTTGAGGTAAAGAGTGTTATCTGATTGCCGCCAACCTGGCTATTTGCGATACAGTCTGCGCTGGGCGTAGTGCAGGGGATAGCTTCATTGCCATAGAGGGTAACGTTGGTCAGGTTCATGTCGCGGCTATTGAAAATACCACCACCGCTGTGTGCACCGGAATTATGGCTGATGGTGGAGTTAACCATGTCCAGACTGCCCAGGCCGGAGTTGAAAATGCCTGCGCCATTCCCCATGTCGCCTGTGTTCGTGTCGAGTGTCGAGTTTTCGACGATGGCGGAGTTGCTGATTGTGAGCGGGCCAAAATTGGCGATGCCTGCGCCGCCAAATTTTGTGACATTATTGTAGACCACGCTATTGGTAATAATGACATTACCACTGTTTTGTCCCTGGTTAGATGAGTACATGCCGCCACCCAATTGAGTAGAGGTGTTATTGGAGAGGGTGGAGCTACCCAGGCTCAAATAGCCACCCTGGTTGTTGATGCCACCCCCTACAGAAATCGAGGCGTTGGTGGCGTCGTTCTGATCAATCAGGGTGCGGCGGATATCGGTACGACCGGCATTGTTGATGCCGCCGCCAGAAGGCGCTTTGTTTTGAGTGATTTTTGAATCGTTGATGATGATCGTTGCCTTATCTGCAACGAAAATTCCGCCGCCAACAGTGTTGAAATCGGCTGATGAATTGGTGTTGATGGTGTTGTTTGTGACGGCAACATTGTCGAGCGTGACATAGCTGGAGGCTTCAAGATAAATGCCGGCCCCGGCAGGTGTGCCAACAATCTGTTCATCGCCGTTGCTATCGATCACTGTCTGAATGTCCAGGTTGCCATCCTCGATGGATACATTCTGGAACGACACATCAACGCCATGGATGTGAAAAACACGATCACCCACGCCGCCGCCAATACCAGCGGCGCTGATGGTGGTTCGGCTATTGCCGCCGCCAATAATGGTTAGGTCGTCAGTGATGTCTAGATCGTCTAGCGTGGCTGCATTTTCGTCTATGCCACTGGTGCCATTGATTCCAAGTATTGGGCTGATGCCATCAAGGATGGTGATTTGGTCGGCGCCCAGACTGGCATTTGCCGCACGGATAGCGGCGCGCAGGCTACAGCTGCTGGGGCAGCTGCTCGAACTCTCATCGCTGCTAGTGTTTACCTCGTAGAGATCAGCGTGGCTGGCAAACGAGAGGCTGGCGATGGCCAATATGCTTGCTAGAGAGCGAAGGCCGCGGCTCAAAAATGGCTTTTTCTTGGTGCTTTGTTGTGGGTTATCCATCTGTAGCTGACCCTTGCTTGTGATTAGCGTGATGTTAAATTTTCGCTAAAATGTATAACGGTTTTGTTTATGTTATACAAATATTCTTATAGATAGTCAATATTCTACCTTATACACATATAGCGGCAAATCGTGTCATTACGTTACTAATTTGTGTTAAATAACCTAAATTAATCAGACTGTTATCTGTTTGTCTTGGCGGCTGTTTCAGCGCACAAAAAGAGCTAACTTTATTTTAGAGTTTTCTTATGCATAAAGGTTCAGTCATGGGTGGGATGTCTGCGGCGAAAAAGCTTGTGGCATTCCATCACTAAAAGCAGAATCAGGGCCAGGCCGAGCAGTTGCAGCCAAAGCTGTAGTGATACCGGCCTAGCGTCCAGGACCGTACTCAGGCCGGGTGTGTAGAGCGCGGTAATATGAATCAATTGTGCCGCCAGCGTGCCAAACAGTAGCAAGCGATTTTTCATCGGTGAATGTTGAAACGCGGAACGCAGCTCTGAGCGACAATTGAAGACATGAACGTTTTCAAATAGCACCATCAATAGCAGCAACGCATTGCGGGCTTGATCGACTGAATAGTCGTTTTGTAGCAACCAGTAAAATGCGCCAAATGCCAGTGTACCGATTGTAACTGCAGATAAAATGGTTCGTTCAAGCATTATTCGGTTGAAGATGGGTTCTTGCGGTGGGCGTGGCGGTTGTTTGAGTTCATCGCCTTCGCCGGGTTCAAAGGCTAGGGCTACATCCTGAATGCCATTGGTGACCAGGTTGAGCCAGAGTAGCTGAACGGCTAGCAAAGGCAGAGGCAGGCCAAACAGCAGTGCCAGGGTAAATAGCACGATCTCGGCGGCTCCGGTCGAAACCAAGAGAAAAATCACCTTGCGAACATTAGCGTAGGCGATGCGGCCTTCCTCTATCCCGCCAACAATCGAGGCGAAGTTGTCATCGGTAATCACCATGTCGGCCGTCTCTTTGGCGACATCGGTGCCTTGTTTGCCCATGGCGATGCCGACATGGGCGCTCTTCATGGCCGGGGCGTCGTTGGCGCCATCACCGGTGACGGCGACAAAATGACCTTGTTGTTGCAGTGCCCTGACGATTAGCTGTTTTTGTTGTGGTTCGACCCGGGCAAAGATACGGGCCTGGGCACTGAGTTCGGCTATAGCCTGGGAACCTTTGAGCTCGGCTTGTTTGAGTTGATGGCCGCTAACGACATGAGCGCTGCTGTTGGCCAGTTGCAGTTGTTGGCCGATGGCCAGTGCGGTGGCGGGATGGTCGCCGGTAATCATGCAGACCTCAATGCCGGCACTGCGGCAGGCGGCAATGGCAGCCTTTGCTTCGCTGCGAATTGGGTCGATCATGGCCACCAAGCCGAGAAAACAGAGCGATGACAAATGTTCCGCTGAAAAGACTTCATTGTCTTGCAGCCGCAGCTTGCCATCCGCCACGGCCAGCACCCGGTAGCCCTGTTGTGCCAGTTGGTGAACCTGGTGTTCAATTTCGATTGGGTCAATGGCTATTTCGCCGTTTGTTGTCAGCATGCGGTTGCACATGGGTAAGACATTTTCCAGGGCGCCCTTGAGGGATACTCGACTGTTGTCGTCATGACTTCCATTATGATTGAGACTGGCGGCGAAGCGATGTTCGGCCTCGAATGGAATTTCAGCAATGGCGGGATAGGTGCCAAGCAGTTCTGGGCGGACAATGCCGGCTTTATGAGCCATGACCAACAGGGCGACGTCAACGCTGTCACCATGGTGTACCCAACCTGAGTCATTGCGGCCAAGAAAGGCCTCGTTGCAAAGAGTGACGCTGATGCAGAGTCGGTCAAGCAACGTTTGTTCCTGGAGCGAGGGACTGCCTCTGTCTGTCAGGATGTTGCCGTCGTCAATATCCGTCTCGGCGCTAATCTGCCACGGCTGCATTCCGGGAAAAATAATCTTATCGGCGCTGAGTTCGTTGATGGTCAGGGTGCCGGTTTTGTCCGAGGCGATGTAGGTGCATGAGCCAAGCGATTCAACCGCGACCAGACGTCGAATAATGACGTTGCGTTTGGCCATGCGATTCATGCCGATTGCCAGGGTAATCGTCAATGCAACCGGTAGGCCTTCGGGAATGGCCGAGACGGCCAGCGCCACTGCCAGGATAAATATCTGGGTTAAGGGCATGCCTTGTAAAAAGGCAATTGTCCCTAGCAGGATGGCGGCCAGGGCGACGAAGGCCGAGATACGATAGGTAAAACGCTCCATCCGTAACAGTAATGGTGGTTTGGTGGATTTTTCACCGAGCACGCTGGCGGCAATGGTGCCGATCTCAGTGGCCAGCCCGGTGGCCATGACTACGCCTCGGCCGCGGCCGTGTTCCACTAAAGTTGCAGCAAAGGCCATATTAGCTCTGTCGCCAAGTGTGGCTTGGTCAGCCACGCGGGCATTGGCATCCTTGTTGCTGGCCTGGGATTCACCGGTTAAGAGTGATTCATCAATGCTGAGTCGAGTGCTATCGAGCAGACGTAAGTCGGCCGCTACTCGGCCACCGGATTCAAGCAAAACGATGTCGCCGGGCACCAGTTCACGGCTGTCAATTTCATTGGCTTCGCCCTCACGCATGACCCTGGCACGGCTTGAAATTAGATCTTGCAAGGCGGCGGCGCTATGTTCGGCATTGTATTCCTGGTAGGTGCCAATCGCAGCATTGATGATTAAAACGGCGAAGATAAAACCGGCATCGGACCACTCAT
>CAMYNQ010000102.1 GCA_947259785.1 uncultured Chromatiaceae bacterium
CCGATTTTCTGACCACGATCACTGACTCGGTAGCTAACATTTCCGACATGACCATCCAGATCGCCAATGCCGCCGAAGAACAGAGCGCAGTCTCAGAAGAGATCAAACATAACGTCAACACACTGTCCGAGCAGGCTGGAGACTCCTCTGCCATTGCCGCTCAAAGTGGCCATATCAGCCAGGAACTGACGGGGCTCAGTAGCCAACTGAAAAAACTGGTACGCCAATTTCAGTAGCTCCTACAGCAGCATGAACTAGGGTAAAATAGCCTGATTTGCCAGAAGGCCTCGCCATGGAAACCCGATTTATCACCCAGACTGCAGAACTCGAACAGCTCTGCCAGCAACTCAGTCAAAGTGAATTCGTCACCGTTGATACCGAGTTTGTCCGCGAGCAAACCTACTACCCGCAACTGGCCCTGATCCAGATTGCCGATCAGCAGACCATCGCTTGCATCGACCCACTGACCATCGAAGACCTAGGCCCACTCAAACAACTGTTTAGTAACCCGGCCGTAACCAAGGTGTTTCATGCCGCCGGCCAGGACATGGAGATTTTTTACCTAATCTTTGGTGAACTGCCCCAGCCGCTGTTCGACACCCAGATTGCCGCCACCGTGTTGGGCCAGGGTGAGCAGATCGGTTATGCCAACCTGGTAAAGGAATTGCTAGACATTGAACTGGACAAGAGCCACAGCCGCACCAACTGGCTACAACGGCCACTCGACCCCAAACAGATCAGCTACGCTGAAGACGATGTCCGCTACCTAAGTCAACTTTACCCACTGCAGTTGCAGGCACTTGAGGCTCAAAATCGCAGCGACTGGCTGAGTGAAGATTTTGCCGACCTCGCTGACCCGGCCCGTTATCAGAGCGATCCGCAAACGGCCTGGCGCAAGATCAAAGGCTTAAACAAACTCAAGGGACTGCAACTGGCAGTACTGCAAAAGCTTAGCGCCTGGCGTGAACAACAAGCCATCGATAAAGACAAGCCCAGGCGTTGGATTGCGGCCGACGTCATCATGCTCGACATTGCCAAATTGCGGCCTAAAGACATCACAGCGCTGGAAAAGATTCGCGGCATCCCTGCCAATCTGGTGCAACGCAATGGCGACAAATTGCTGCAATGCATTCGTGCTGCCGAGGCCATGCCTAAAACAGAGTGGCCCAGCCTGCTCCGCCCCAAGCGTCTGACTCCAGCACAGGATGCTTTGGTGGATGTGCTGTCAGCGATAATCAAACTGAATGCCCAGCAATACCAGATTACCCCCACTACCCTGGCCAGCCGCAAAGAACTGGAACAGTTAGTACAAGGCGAGTCTGAACTGGCCATTCTGAGTGGCTGGCGCCGTCACCATGGTGGCGAGCAACTGCTGGCATTTTTACAAGGTGATTGCCAACTGCGGGCTCAAGACAGGCAACTCAAGCTGGAATAGCAAGATTCAAAGCCGCAGCAATCAGCGGGAGAACAGGGCGACAAAGATTGATATTATCTAGCCCTATCCAACAGCAACAAAGACGGGAACAAGCATGAACAAACAGGCCATAGACTGGACCATTACCTGCCACATGGATTATGGCGACAACGGCGTCGTCGCCGTTGTTCATCACAAAGATGGCAATACCACCGTCAGTAGCGTGACAACAACCGCGGCAACGGGCAACGATTACAACCAACGTTCGGTATTTCTCGGCGTCAATGGCAACGACAAAGCGCTGATCATGAACCCCGACTCCAAACAGATTGAATACACCAGCAGCATGGCAGCCGATAGCCGTTACTACTACGCCTATCGCGACAACCAGTCCAACCGTTTCTGGTTCACCAATGACGGCGACAAGGATGGCAACGACACCCTGAATTGCGGCACCGATGGTGGCACCGTGACCGTTGCTGCCAAGAACGGCAATAATGGCGAAGTGCTGCAAACATTATTGATTGGCCGAGGCCATCATGTCTCGACCTTTTGTCGCCCTAATGCGAACAAACCAGAACTACCGAATTGTGCCTATGTCAGCAACCTGCTGGATGGCACCATCTCGGTAGTCGGCAATGATGAGGATGACAAAGACAACTTCCTCAAAGTCATCACCACGATCAACCTATTTGACAGCCGTTTTGAAAAAGAGGACGCAGCGGACTTTCCCAACAATGCCTTTCCACATGGCATGGAGTTTTCCCCTGTCAGCAACAGGGTCTACAACCTCAACAATGGCTATGGTACGGTGGCGGTTATCAATCCATTCACTAATACAGTGGAAACCACCATCACCATGAAGGGCAGCAGCAACCTGCTGTTGAGTCGTTGCGGAAACTTTCTGATTGGCAAGGGTGCCGACCGCAAAGGCAACCCCGATCACGTCATGGGCCGCCTGCAGGTGTTGGATATAAACCAACAGGAAGTGATCAACAATTTCGAGATTCAGGACTTTTATCCCAGCGTCTACCGTTTCAACTCTGAAGGTGATCGGCTCTACGTCACGGCTGGAGCGACTGGCAAGGGTGCTCAGGCTGAAAACCTGCGCACTGACATGGTTCAAGTCTATGATAGCAGTCAACTGCCTGAACTTAAGCTGATCAAGGAGATCAAACTGGAAGAATGCAATTCAGGCCGCCGCCCAATTGCATTCCTGGAACAGGATGGCACTGCACCACTGGTGTTTGTTCCCAACCCAGACCAGGGCAGCTTGGCTGTAATTGATAGCGACAGTAATGAAGTCATCGAAACAGTAAACATCGGCAAGGGCGACATGAAGGAGTTCAGCTTCTCCTTTTGGCACGACAATGCTATTTACGGCGGCTAAATAATTCACGGTAACGACCCGGCTAGCGGGCCGCAATTTTTCAACTCAGAGATGCATCATGAAAGCAGTTAAATCTATTATTACAGTCTGCCTGTTCGGCCTGCTAAGCCTACAGCCTGCCAGCGCAACGGCCAACCCAACAATCAATAAAGACGAACAGGTCAACGCTATCCTCGAAAAAACCGGCTTCAATAAGCTGTTACAACACGTCCCCAACTTTTCACAGTCAGTCTTAAAACAAAGCAGTGGTGCGCTTGAACCTGAAATGGGCTCAGCCCTCAGCGCAGCATTCTCTCAGGCCTTTGCTACAGCAACCGTTCAGAACGACGTAAACCACGTGCTTAAGGCTCACTATAATGAGTCACATGCAACAGCCTATCTCAAACACCTCAACAGGCCACTATCACTCAAGATGGCGAAACTTGAAAGTGATACCAACAACCCGGCCAATCGTGACGACATCAAGGCCTTCAGCGCAGCATTAACAAATCAGCCAACAACGCAATCACGCAGCACATTGGTCGAGCGCCTGGACAAGGCCACCCGCACCACCGACTTCAGCATTGATATGCAGACAGCCTTTTTCAAGGCCATATTTATTGCCATTGATCCAGTGATGGAAACTGATATGCGCATCAATGAAGATGAACTGGAAAAAATGGTCAACGAGGTACGCACTTCACTTGAAGAAGGTTTGAGCAATAACACCCGCCTGTCTTTCCTGTACGCCTTTCGTAACATCAGTGACGAAGAGCTAATGTCTTACATCAAAATATGTGAATCAGAAGAGTATCGCTGGGGCATCCAGCTGCTAGGCAATGCAATGATATCAGCCATCAATCAGGCAGCCGATCGAGCCGCCCTGAGCATGAGCCAAAACAACCGCTAATAAATCAAACAGCCAATAATAAAAAAGCCCGCTTAGTGCGGGCTTTCTTTTTAAAGCATTAGCAGCAATGCTTATTCAGGTCTAACGTTAATTGCTTGCAGACCTTTCGCGCCATTCTCAGTGTCAAAAGAAACCTTTTGACCTTCAGCCAAAGACTTGAAGCCCTCAGCTGTGATTGCAGAAAAATGAACGAACACATCATCACCGCCATCAGCAGGAGTAATAAAACCAAAACCCTTGCTGTCATTGAACCACTTTACTGTACCAGTTGCCATATTACGATTACCTCAAAATTACTTTTATCTTGTCGACACACAGTTATTGAAAGTCTACTTTAAAACTTCTGACCGCCATAAAAAGCACAATCAATAACTGCGATTTGGAAAGTATAGCCACTAATTTCGCCGCAACACAAGTTTTATTTGATTAACGTTTTGTGACGCATAAAGCTAATCAACTCGCGGACTCCAGCCCCCGGTAAAGGGTTCCAGGTCCTTCGCATGCAGACGACCACCAACATACAAGTCGTTAAGCGTATCGCGAACAATGACCTGCTCACCCTCATATTCCCATTCACCGGCAATAACCATTTCAAACATGGTCACCATAATATCGTCCAGACGAATGGTGTACTCCTTGGCCAAGTGATTAAAATCCTCCAACGTCAAGGCAACGCTCTTCTTGCCAAATTCCTCTTTTACCAAGTTAGCCAAGGCAACATCCCAGGCCGGCACATCAACATCTTTATTAGTATTTGTCATCTTCATACCCAATTTTTGCGTGTCTTTAATTTTAATTAAATCGCTAGCAGATAGCCATCACCTTAAAGCTGATCAATCTGATAGCCTCGCTGCTTCAGTCGCGCCACTATCCCCTCGGCACCAGCTAAATGACCAGCACCCACGACCACAAAATACTGCCCTCCTTTCTCAGCCAAGGTGTGTAGCTTCTCGGTCATACGCTTATTCCTATCTAGCATAATAAGCTGATTAAGCCGATTACCACTATCCGAAGCCATCATCCCCTCATCAAACATGCTCTGAATGCCTTCTGCGTCACCGGCACTCCAGAAGCTTAACATCTTGTCGAAAAAAGCCTTACCTTCATCCAGTTCACGTAGACTTTCTTCCAACATTAGAACCTGCTCTTCTGGTGTCAGCTGGTCAAATAGCGATAACTGCCAGACCATACCTTCTAGCTCAACAACCTTCTTCTTGCCCTTGGCCAGGCTGAGAAAATGAGCATCAATGCCCTTGTCTTCAGAAAACCCCAGCTGCTTCAGCGCCAAGGCGGTCAGGGTCATTGAAACAAACCAAGGCTTCTGCTGATTCAACACTTCAATCGGCATAGCCATCGATTGAGCCACCTGTTCCAATTTATGCCATGTTTCGGCTGACAAATGCTGACGCAAGCTTGAGCCATCCTGATACATCGCCTTGCTAGCCAATAACCGAGCCAGCTGCATTTGGTCGACGTTGTTAATATTCGCCTCAACCACCAAGGTGTCAGACTTCTTAAATGAAGATGTCATCACCGCGGGCAGGGGGTACATCTGTGGTGTACCGAAGTGGATCGAGCCGAGTAAAAATAGGGTTCCCTTGCCGGCACTGGCCTGCCAGAGAAAATGCTTGGCCGCTTGATCAACATCCGCATCGCCATGAGCAATGACAACTTCTGCACCTGCACAAGATCTATCCTGGAACCTGACGACACCGAAATCATCAGTGCATTTAAAAACCCGCGCCTGTGCTGGGGCAACGATAAACATTGCCAGCAATAACGCAAAAACACCTAACTTCAACACATGATTCAAGACTCGCCTCCCCGTTGTTGTTCAGACTATATCGGCACCACAATGATTTAAAATAAGCACACAAAAAGAATTTGGTCTCACAGGCAAAACACCCTAACACTCAGTGGGTAGCAATAACACACCCCGACGATACCGCACTGAGTTTGAATTTATGCGTATTCTTAGCTCGATAAAACACTTTATCAACACGGCCAGACCTCAAGCAACGCTTGCCAAAGAAAGACCAAGAGATACAATACCTTTGTGTATCAAAATCTTACCTCCATAAAAAGATTCTCTCTCAATCCACATGGTCGCGACTTTATTGTTGGCGATATCCATGGCTGCTTTGACGAACTCAATAGCACACTCGACAAACACCGGTTTAACCCCAAAACTGATCGCCTTTTTGCCGTCGGTGATCTGATTGATCGTGGCCCTGGCTCACATAAAGTCCTCAGCTGGCTCCAACAACCCTGGTTTCACTCCTGCCTCGGCAACCATGAGGAAATGATTCTAACCACAGCCGCCGATAGCGATGCAGGCCAGGGCTGGTACCTAAACTATGGTGGCGAATGGTGGTTGGAACAAACAGCTGACGCCAGATCCGAAATCAGCGCCGCTTTTGTCGAACTACCACTAGCCATTGAGCTAGAAACCAGACACGGAAAAATAGGCATTGTCCATGCCGACATTCCGAAAGGAATGAGCTGGCCAGGCTTTCTACGCATGCTGGAACTGGGCGATAGCGACACTCGCAAAACAGCCTTGTGGGGCCGTAGTCGCATCAAGCGCCTAATCAGCAGTCCAGTAAAACAAATAGACCGGGTCGTCTGCGGCCATACGCTCACCGCCAATCGAAAAATCACCACCAAGGCCAATGTCTGGTTTATTGAAACAGGTGCCTACCTGCAGGATGAGGCCTCACACCTTACCGTCATCAATACAGAACAGCTATTCAAATAAAACAGCAGGCAACTGACCCGAGGTTATTCCAACAAGTTATAAAGATATTGTTTGTTCTTTGAATACAGGCCCGAACGGGCAAAAGAAGAGGATAGCCATGGCAGGCATGGAGACACCTGCCACAGCAAAGACCACTAACTGGCTTTATAAATCATCCACATAGGCAAGGCCATCATGGCGAGGCCAAGTACGATATTAATAAAAGCCGCAACTGGCATAGCCGCTATACCAATAAACATTGCCGCCACAGCCAAAAAAGGATTCGGTTTCTTCACGCTCATTGTTATCTCCCGTATTTCCGACAATGGTCGGATCAAATTTAGTTTTAAAGATATTGACCCAGGTATTCCCCCTCAGAGATACCCGACTACCAAGCCACGTTAATGGATTATTTCCGAGTATGCAAGTCTGTCTTTCACAAAAAAACGGCCCGCCTGGATAGCCCGGGCGGGCCGTCTGCTTGTACGCTATTCACTAACTAACGAGAAAGCAACCACAGTCGCGAATGGGGCTGAGGCTCAATCACTGCCAGCTTTTCAATCACCGCATTTGTCTCAGCACAGACGATAGTCACCACACCTTCCGCTGAAGTGGATGCAAACACCAGCTCAGCCTTACCATCCACGGCCAGAAAATCCAATGTACCAGCGGGGCTATCCAGATGAAGTTCTGCCGACAATTCCAATTTTGGTAGTTTGCTTAAATCCAGCACCACAACCACACCCGGTTTGAGATTGGCCTGTTGCTGCTCACTGCCCGAAGACGAGGTCGTCAAATAGAGCTTGCTGCCCTCAGTATTGAAAAAATATTTGCTGATGTAAACATCGGGCAAATCGATCTTGTCCATCACCTCGTTGGTGGTGACATCCAGCACCGCCATCTTGGCAATAACGTGTTCAGGGTCAGTCTTGCGATCTGCACCACGACCAATAATGTAACGGCCACAGGGGCTAACAAACAGATTACTAAACCCTTTAAACGGGATACGCCTCTCGATCTCATGACTGACAGGGTCGATCACGGCAATGGTGCCATAGCCGTTGTTGAGGTTATACATCTTGCCGGAAATCTTTGAATAAACCAGGCCATGTGGAAAAGAGTTATTGGGAACCTGGGCAGTCTCAAAATCTTCTTTGTCTGCCTCACAAAGATTGATGGTCGCCACGACCTGCAGATAACTGTCTGGTTTGGCCGGATCGTTAGCAATCACTGACAGGGTGCCATCCTTGAGATTGCTGACATAGGCCTGCGACGGTACCTGAGGCGTCTGTTCAGACGGGTAACTGAAATTACACTGGTGATGGCCACGACCGACACAAATGGTCTTGAGATATTTCACCGCTGAACTATCGGTATTTTCAACCACGGTAACCGATGAACCCTGATCACCACAGTTAAGGGCGTCGTTACCCGTCGCCTTATCGCCATCGTACATATACCAATCGCGATTAGCATTTGGATCCGTATAAATGTGGGCAGGAAAGGCATCGGTAATAAAGGCATCACTGATTGAAATCGCCTTGCTTTCAGGATCCAGGGTAATACTCTGGTCCGTTTCGGTCAGACCGACAAAAATAGGTTTTAACTCCTTCTCTTTGCCACTCTCCGCCGCCACAGGCAGCTGCTTTGTTTCCAAGCGTCCACCGCTACGACGCACCACAGTCACCGAGCCGGTCTTACGGTCACCCGAGTAATACGCCAATGCGAAATCGATTGTCTTCTTATCCAAAGCCTTCACCTTATTTCAATACTGATATTTATTGAGAAACTTGCCTGGCATTATACGTCAGCGTCAACGGGCTGACTCAGGAGTCTTCAGAGACTTCCTGTATCAACACCCAAGGTGCCACCACTACGCTCCAGAAATCAGGCTGGCGCTCAACCCAATCCTTGGCGTCCTCCATCGATGGATGGTCAACCAGACCCGATTTCATCCAGGCTTCAACCTTTTCTTTGTCATCCTCGGAAACACTAACGGCAACATCAATCAAGTCCAAAGACTGATCCACCCGGATCACTGCGCCACGGGCGAAATGACGCTCCAGTTCAGGCCAGATCAACTTGGCCGTTTCGCCATTCAGTCGAGTGCGCAAATCCAGTTCTGCATCATCTACATCCATCTTTCATCCCCTTGTTGGTCAGCAGCGCAGTATATCAGCTCGTCTCATCGGACTCTTTTACAACAGGCCGCGCCACCACTATGCCAGCCCAACTAAATAACAAGCGCAGCAACAACCATTGCACCACGACATAAAATGCCATCACCAGCATAAATCTAAGACTTGATTGTTGTTGCAACACCGCTCCCAGGCCAGGGCGGGCATTGTAAGTCAGCGCCGGCAGTGCCGCCAAACGATTGCGAGCCATGGCCTCGCGTTCGCTGATAATCATCACCAAAACACGCTCAACCCATACCAACATCACATACTCGCCGCTAGCTGAAGTAAAATGCGTTGCCCACAGATCGGCCTCTTCATGTTGATGAGGAATCATTGCTTTTAAATGCTCATGGGCAGATGCGGCAGAGGCCGGGCTATCAAATAGCGCCAGCACCGCATTGCTGCCATCAGGATAATCAGCCGCGGCACTGGCAACAACGCCGGACAAGTCATTTAACACGTCAACATCATATTTATCCGCCCCCTGACCCAAAGCAGAACTGTGATTGATAAAGCGTCCCGACTCAATCTGCAACAACGGCTCATTGACAGTCAACGGTGGCTGCCCAGGCAATAGCAACACCAATAACGGTGCCCCCAAGGCCAACAGCAAATAAACCCATGCCAAAAAACGCCGCAAAGGCTTTGGCAATTCAGAGCATTTCATGAACAACTATTCCGTTTTATCAGCGTCGCGTGAATAAAACGCTGTGTTTAGCGCTGATTTATTGGCTATGCCGCAATTGGCTCAAGGCGATAGCCGTGGTGATAAACTGAGGTCAGACGCCAACCGGCCTCGTCACCCAGATGCAGCTTCTTGCGCAGCCGGCTGATATGGGTATCCAAGGTGCGGGTATTCAACTCCGCGTTATGGCCCCAGACACTCTCCAACAGGTGAGCACGAGACAACAACCTGCCCGAATTACGAAACAAAAACAGCCCCAACTCAAACTCTTTTTGGGTTAGTGAAACCTGTTCTTCCGCCATGAAAAGCTGGTTGCCCTGGGTATCAAAACGAAATTTTCCAAATTGCAGCGGTTTATTCGCATCAGCCTCACCACCATGTACCCGGCGCAGCAAGGAACGGATCCTGGCCTTCAGCTCCAGCGGCTTGATCGGCTTTGGAACATAATCATCGGCACCATGCTCAAGGGCAAAGGCTAGGTCTTCCTCGCTATCGCGCTGGGTAACAAAGATCACCGGCACCCGCCAATCCAGATTTTCTCTAACCCAGGCCAACACCTCGACACCATTCATTTCCGGCATATACCAGTCGAGCAAAATCAAGTCATAACCATCTTTTTGAAAGGCCTTGATCGCCTTGGCACCATCTTCAAACAGATGGCAGTCATAATCTCCTTCCGCCGACAACCACACTTGTAACAAGGCGGCCTGATCCGGATCATCTTCAACTATGGCAATTCGCATCCGTGATAACTATCCAATTAAAACCAATAATTTCAATGGGCAAAAAAACAAACAAAAAAACCTATTCCCATAATATTCTCATGCTTTTTGTTAACAATTGTTAACAATTCATACAATCGAACAATAGCCGCTTCCATCAACAATATGCAATTGGATATTTAGTTCTGACTGGCATATAGGCACAAAATCTAAATTTGGTTTCTTTAATGAGCTGCAGAAAAAGCATGCCGCCCCTAATAAGCGGTCAGCCAGGTCTATGACTGTTTACGTATCCTCAGCGACCAGTCCAATACCTGTTTGACCCGTGGCGCAACCATCGCATAGGCAGTATCGAAACGGACCCAGCGAAACTCCTCATGCTCCGGCCGCCCCAACTCTTCAGAAATAGGCAGATCAACCTCACCACTAACAGACTCGGCAATGTAATAACGGGCAATCTTACGAAACTTGCCGTAGGGTGCTGTCTGGAAAAACTCATGATCCCAATGAAATTCAAGCTCGGTCAGTGTCGACTCCTCCTCCACCTCACGCACAGCAGCCTCGAATTCAGATTCACC
>CAMYNQ010000103.1 GCA_947259785.1 uncultured Chromatiaceae bacterium
GGCGCCACTACATAGTAGCCAGCCCGTGTCAGTTGCGATACTAGTTGGTGCCCTACAAATCCGGTTCCGCCGAGGACGCAGATGGTTTTTGCTGTCATGCCTAATCCTTAGTTCAAATTCTCAGAAGTGGCGCAAATTTTCCCGGTATGGCCCTCTCAGGTCAAGTTTTTGGGTAGGATAGTTAGGGAAAAGATTAAAAGGAGTTGAATATGCCGTTTGTTTCATTGAATCCGGCCACCAATGAGCTGGTCAAGGAGTATCCCTATTGGGATGAGGTGCAGCTCGAAGAAGCCTTGCTCGAGGTGGAAATCGCCACGCCGATGTGGGCGGGTACGCCGTTGAATGAGCGTTGCGGGCATGTGCGCCGGTTGGGTCAGTTGGTGTTGCAACGTCGTGATCAACTGGCTGAGCTGATTACTCTTGAAATGGGCAAATTGATTGGCGAGGCCCGTGCCGAGGTGGAAAAGTGTGCCTTGGTGTGCGATTACTACACCGATAACGGCCCAGCCTTTCTTGCCGATGAGGTGATTGAGTCCGACGCGGGCAGAAGTTTTGTGGCCCATCAACCAATTGGCACGGTGTTGGCGATAATGCCGTGGAATTTCCCACTCTGGCAGGTGTTTCGCTTTCTTGTTCCGGCCCTGGTGGCGGGAAATACCGGTGTACTTAAACATGCCTCTAATGTGCCGCGGTGTGCGCTGGCGATTGAGGCGGTGGTGCGTGATGCAGGTCTGCCGAATGGGGTGTTTCGCAGCTTGATGGTTTCATCCGCTCAGGTGGCGGGGGTGATAGCGGATGCGCGTATCCATGCGGTGACCCTGACAGGTTCCGAGCCGGCCGGGCGGCAGGTGGCTGCGACTGCTGGCGCCAATCTGAAAAAGACTGTGCTTGAGCTGGGCGGCTCTGATCCCTTCATTGTGCTTGAAGATGCTGACCTCGACTGGGCAGTGCAGCAAGGTGTGAAGTCGAGATTCTTGAATGCCGGGCAGAGCTGTGTTGCGGCCAAGCGTTTTATTGTGCTTGAAAGTGTCGCCGATGAGTTTGTTGCCAAATTTAAGGCGGCGGTTGAGGCGCTCAAGCCTGGTGGCCCAATGGATTCTGATGCTTCCTTGGCACCCATGGCGAGGGTGGATTTACGTGACGAGCTGCATCAGCAGGTGCTAGCCAGTCTCGCCAGAGGCGCGATTGCCGTTACTGGTTGCGCTCCGGTTGAGGGGGGGGGTGCCTATTATCAGGCCTCTATTTTAGATGGGGTCAGCCCTGGGATGTCGGCCTGGGATGAAGAGTTTTTTGGTCCGGTGGCGATTGTAATTCGCGCTCAAGACGAAGCTGAGGCGATCAAGATTGCCAACGGTTCTGATTTTGGTCTGGCGGGCAGTGTCTGGACGCAGGATGCAATACGGGGCGAGCGTGTTGCCCGTCAGGTGCAATCGGGTGCCGTATTTGTCAATGGTATGGTCAAGAGTGATCCGCGCCTGCCATTTGGTGGTATCAAGAACTCAGGCTATGGCCGTGAATTGAGTCGTCATGGCATGCTGGAGTTTGTGAATCAGAAGACGGTTTGGGTTAGATAAACTGGACTTAGGGCTGGTAGCGTAAGTCCACTGTTTTTGTCCTGCAATGAAAAAGGCCGCACATTCGATATGTACGGCCTTTATGTTTTGGTGCAATGACTGGTTAAGGTAGGGTTGGTGTAGGGCCAAAGTTGCTTTCATCCCAGTCAAAGGGTGAGACAGGCGTGCTTGCCCCAATGTCTGTTTCAGAGGCGAAGGTTGACGTCGTTCTGTTTTCAATCGTCTGATGAGAAAGTGCAGAGTCAGACAAAATGGCCTCTTGAACCACCCAATTGGTAATGATCTCGTCGCCATCGGCCCAGGAAACGGTGTCGCCTCCTAAGGTCATGTCGCTAGCTGTTGATAATGGGGTGCCTTCAACAAAGTAGAAGTCGTTGGGTTGAGCAAAGGATGGTCTTGTTACGATGTTGCCGCTCACGCCCACACGACGTTTTTGTTGGAAAAATTGTTGTTTGCTGGCGGGATCGATGGCTTCGCCAATATCAACTCGCTGAGTGATGTCCATGACGCGGCCAATGACCTCGTCAGAGTCGGGGTTGACGTTGACGAAGGTAGCAAACGCCGTGTAGGCCGTGTAATCAAAGCTGTCTATGTAGCCATTGGTTGGATCACTAATTGTCTGGGAGAGCTTGATCGAGTACATGTCTTCAGGCGGGGTTGGTTCGTCGATCTTGTCGAGCGGAGTTCTCATTGCCGTGTCAGTAAATCGCATCATCGCGCGTTGTAATTCGGCGCTGCTTTCAAAACCGGTGGCGGCTTCACGCATGACCTGCAAGGAGGCGATGCCTTGGCTTATGCCTGTGTCTGCTCCAGAGTTGAAAGCAAAAGGAATGAATGTTTCTGCAGCGAAGTCTAGATCTGATGTGGCGCCAGTTGCGGTTGGGTCGGTCACGACAAAGCGCATGTAGGTGTAATCTGCGGTTTCAATTGTTTCTATTAGAAAACCATCGTCCTGGACATCGGTGGAGCAGGAAATGCCTGAAGTGTTACATGAAGCAGCGGTGTCGATGACGCCATCGGCAACGCTCCAGCCGTTGTAATTAACCGGGGGGCCAGCAAAGACGCCACTTGCTAAACAAAACAAAGGTAAACCAAGGAAATATTTAGAGCTGCGTGATTGTTTCATTCTTATTGCCCCTGTAAAAAATGGCGATTATTAGCGGTTCGACGCGAGAAAACTTTAGTAAATAATCTAAAGGACATTGTATAACATGTTTTGATTATTCGTCCAGATTGTTAATTTTATTTTCAATCAATGGGTTAGTGTTTTTGTCTGTCCGAATATAAGGTTTTCATAAAATGAGATGGCTTAACTATTTGTTGTTTAGCTTGCATTAGTCGGGGCGGCCTTGCTTTCGGGTTTGCCCTTTGCTTGTTGGCCTAGTATCTTGCCTTTTATGGACAAGCCTATGATTTTCTTGGGGTCTGCATCACCACGTCGAGCTGAATTGTTGGCTCAGATAGGGGTGAGATGCAAGGTTGTTGTGGCGGATATTGATGAGTCACCCCTGTCAGATGAAGCTGCTGAGATTTACGTGTTGCGTATGGCTTTAGAGAAGGCTGAGGCGGTGCTGGTTCAAGCTCGCTATGAAACCCCTGCTTTGCCAGTGTTGGCGGCTGATACCTCTGTGGTGGTCGATGGTGAAATCTTAGGCAAGCCTCGTGATCAGGCCGAGGCAATGGCGATGTTGGCTAGGTTGTCTGGGCGAACCCACCAGGTGTTGACAGCAGTGGCCTTGGCTAGGTCGGGCGCCGAGAGGGCGATAGCGAGTCGTCTGAGTGTTAATAAGGTGAGATTTAGAGTGATCAGTGAGGCTGAGCGTTTGGCTTATTGGCAAACGACTGAACCGCAAGATAAGGCGGGTGCTTACGCGATTCAGGGCCGCGCGGCAGTATTCATTGAGCATCTGGAGGGTAGTTTTTCAGGTGTGATGGGGCTGCCCTTGTTTGAGACGGCAAATTTGCTGGCCGAATTTGGAATTAATGTGTGTGATAGCTGGGGCGAGTGAGCTCGAGCGGATAATTAGACGATGTCAGTAGAAATATTAATGAATGTAACGCCCCATGAGACCCGGGTAGCAGTGGTTGAAAATGGGGTTTTGCAAGAGGTGGTGGTAGAGCGCGAACGACGTCGTGGTCTGGTTGGTAATATATATAAGGGTAAGGTGTCGCGGGTGTTACCCGGCATTCAGGCCGCTTTTGTTAATATTGGCCTGGAACGTGCCGCTTTTTTACAGGCCTCTGATATAGCTCAGGGGCAGTCTGAAGACGGTCACACTGATAATATTGCTCAGTTGTTGCACGATGGTCAGGAGTTGCTGGTGCAGGTGGTTAAGGATCCGCTTGGCAGCAAAGGCGCGCGTTTGACTACGCATATCACCATGCCGTCACGGTTTTTGGTATTCACGCCTAACGTCTTTCATGCCGGGATTTCACTCAAGATTGAAGATGAGCTGGAACGGCAGCGGCTCAGGGATGTGATGTCGGTGCTGATGCAGGGCGCGGCTGGTGGTTATATTGCCCGGACCGCCGCTGAGGGGGCGTCGATTGAGGCGCTCAAGGCGGATACAGATTTTTTGAATAAACTGTGGGTCTCGATTCAGGAGCGTCGGCTTGCTGCTAAGGCCGGTGGTTTGGTGCATGAGGATGTGCCACTGGTGATGCGGATATTGCGTGATGTGGTTGATGGTGAGGTGGAAAAGCTGCGCATCGATTCACGCCGGGCAACCCGGCGAGTGAGTCAGTTTGCGGAACAGTTCATGCCTGAACTGGCGTCAAGGATTGAACATTACCCAGGTGAGCGGCCTATCTTTGATTTGTATGGCGTTGAGGATGAGATTCAGAAGGCGCTTGATAATAAGGTGCAGCTTAAATCGGGTGGTTATCTAATTATTGATCAAACTGAGGCGATGACTACGGTGGATGTGAATACCGGCGCCTTTGTTGGGCATCGTAATCTTGAAGAGACTATCTTCAAGACCAACCTGGAAGCGACCCAGACAATTGCGCGTCAACTGCGTCTGCGTAATCTTGGCGGTATCATTATCATCGATTTTATTGATATGGATGAAGAGGAGCACAAGCGCAAGGTGTTGCGTTCGTTGGAGCGAAACCTGGAGCGTGATCGTGCCAAGAGCCGTATCACCGAGGTCTCCGCTTTGGGGTTGGTGGAGATGACGCGCAAGCGCACCCGTGAATCGTTGGAGCGCGTGCTGTGTCAGGCTTGTCCAACCTGTAATGGACGCGGCAGTTTGAAAACACCTGAGACGGTATGTTTTGAAATTTTCCGTGAAATTCTACGCGAGGCGCGCCAGTTCGATGCGCAGCAATATTTGGTGCTGGCCTCGCAGGAAGTGGTGGATATTTTGCTTGATGAAGAGTCTAGTAGTATCGCTGAGCTGGAAGAGTTTATCGGCAAACCCATCAAACTGCAGGTGGAGACCCTTTATACCCAGGAACAGTTTGATGTGGTAATGATGTGAACCGCTGCCGGTTTTTATATTGTTCGAATCCCTATTATCAATAGCTAGTGAAACGCACCTTTAAAATTGTCCGCATCTTATCCAGGCACACTTGGTGGTGGACGGCTGGATTTATTGTCTTGCTGGCGCTGGCCTTGAGTGCCGCGCGTCTGTTGTTACCCCAGTTGGAGCATTACAAAAGTGATCTTGAACTGGAAATCAGTCAGGTGATCGGTCAGCCGGTTTCGGTCGCTGAGTTTGAGATAGGCTGGCATGGTTATGGCCCGCGTCTGTTTCTGCATGATGTGCGTTTGCTTGACCGTTCGGGTGATCAAGTGTTGTTTGGTTTTGATTTGGCTCACGTCGATGTCTCGTTGCCGCTATCGCTTTATCGTTGGCAGGTGACGTTGCGCGACTTGACGCTGGAGGGGATCGAGCTGTCGCTGCAGCGACAGCCGGATGGCTCGGTTTCGCTTGTGGGGCTGGAATTGCCGCAGGCTACAGCTAGCCAGGCTGAGCAGAAAGATGATGCCGTTCTGAGATGGTTGTTGCGCCAGAAATACCTCGCCATAGAAAAGAGTGTCATTCATTGGCGTGATTTAATGCAGGGTGATTATGCTTTCACCATGAATGATGTCAGTCTCAAGCTGAGTAATGAGGCCGATCAGCATTTTTTGAGCGGCCAGGTTCGTTTGCCAACGAGTCTGGGGGGGAGGGTTAAAGTAATGGCCGGGGCGCAGGGCACGATTGAAAGCCTTGCCGACTGGCCAGTCGATTTTTATGTTGAGGGGCGTGGGCTGGAATTAGTGCAGTGGTTGGCTGACTATCCGGTTCTAGGTGTGCGTATGCTCAATGGTACTGCTGAGATAGAGTTGTGGGGGCGGTGGCAGCAGAACCGTTTGGATAATCTTAAAGGGCATATATTTGCCCGGGATGCATATTTTGCATCGGAAGTTATTGCTGTTGAAACAGAGTCGCAGGTGCTGAAGCTTGCTTCGGCGTTTGCCGAGTTTGTTTGGCAGAGTGAGGTGGCTGGTTGGCAGCTCGATGTAGATAGGTTGCGCTTGGTTAAGGATGATGTTGCCTGGCAGCCGACCAGGCTTCAACTGCGGCATCAATCCGGTGAGGATGGTGTCGAGCTTGAAGTGGCTTCCAGTTTTGCTCGTCTCGATGATGTTGCTGCCGTGTTGCTATTAAGTAGTCGTTTGACCGCTGAGCAAAAAGAGATGCTGCAGACGATGCGCCCCAGGGGGGAGTTGCATGGTGCATATCTGAAACTTGGTTTTGTCGAAGATCAGTTGCAGACTTATTTTGTTCGTGCGGATTTGAAAAGTTTTGCTTTGTTGGCGTGGCAAAAACTGCCTGGTTTTGATGGTCTGGATTTAAGCTTGAATATGGATCAGTCGGGCGGCGTAGTGGATGTTGCTACGGCGGGAGCTTATCTCGACGTGCGCAATCTGTTTCGTGATTTTCACACCATTGATGATTTGTCGGGGCGCTTGGCCTGGCAGCAGGGCGACGAAGGCGTGTTGCTGGATATGCGCGAAGTTGAATTGTCTAATCATGATGCGGCAGTGGCGTTTGCCGGGCAACTGTTTTTACCCACCGATAAAACTTCTCCGATCGTTAAGTTGTTGCTTGATATCAAACGTGGCAATGCTGAAATGACATCACGTTATTTACCTGCTGAGATAATGCCGAAGGAGGCGGTTGCCTGGTTGGATAGGGCGGTTGTGGCTGGAAATGTGGATGGTGGCAGTATGGTGTTGCAGGGACCGATCAAGCGGTTTCCGTTTAATGATGCATCGGGGCGATTTGAAGTCCGCTTCAATCTTGAAGACGGCATTCTTGATTACGCTCAGGATTGGCCGCGGATAGAGCAGGTTACAACAGGGGTGGCCTTTGTTGGCAATCGTATGAATATTAATGCCGAGGTGGGCAAGGTCTTGGCTGCGGACATCAAACAGGTTGCGGTTGAAATTGCAGATATGCGTGCCAAGCCGGCGTTGCTGAGTCTGCATGGTCGTGCTGAAGGCTCTGCCAGTGATGTTATTGGCTTTATTAATCAAAGTCCGTTGCAGCAACGTTTCGGCAATTTTAGTCAAGGCGCAACGGCTGTAGGTGATAGTCGGCTCGATTTGAATCTCAGTATTCCCCTGGCGAGAGGTGTAGATGTAGAAACACTTGGCCAAATCACATTTGAAGACAGTGCTATCGATTTAACACGACTGGGTGTTGATTTGAGTGGTTTGTCTGGAGCGGTTGAATTTTCAAACAAGGGGTTGTCAGCGAAGGATGTGAGTGCTGTGGTGATGGGGCAGCCAGCCAATGTCGATATTTATAGCGAGGAGTTGCCGCAGGATAAATTTAATACAGTGTTTGTGGCGCAGGGTGAGACCCGTCTTGATGAGCTTGAAAAGCGGGTTGATTTATTTGTCTTCCCCCATCTTGATGGTGAGGCCCAGTGGCAGGCCAGGTTTGAAATTCCGCGCAGCAATAACGGTGCTGCTGTATCACCAAGTTTAAAGCTTGAGTCAAATCTGCAAGGGATTAATGTGCAATTGCCTGCCCCCTTGCAAAAATCAATCGATGAATATCGGCCCTTTGATTTGTTTGCGCGCTTTGACGCGCAGGCCAATCATTGGTTTTTCGATTATGGTGAAGAGACGCTAACGGGTGTGTTTGAATTGGCGGGCGCCAAAGGCCTGCGGTCGGGAGAATTACGCTTTGCCGGTGCCGCAGAGTTGCCGCAAAAGCCGGGCTTGAGAGTGGTAGGCAGATTGGAGCATTTTGTTTATGAAGAATGGCAGCCGTTGTTTCCTGAAGAGCAAGGGCAGTCGAAAAAAGATGCGCTAGTCAATTGGCTTGATATGCAATTTGGCAGTGTTGAGCTGTTTTCTCAAATCCTGCGCAATGTCGAGCTTCATGCTGAGCATGCCGGGGCGGTCTGGACGGCAGATTTAAAAAGTGACGAAATGGCTGGCCGGGTCTGGTTGCCGGACAGTTGGGATAATGTGCTGGAAATGGATTTGGAGCACCTTTATCTAAGCCGGAAGGCGGAAGGGGTTGAGGCGGCTGAAGAGTCTTTTGACCCAAAAGATTTGCCGCCACTGATTATCAAGAGTAAAAAAACGCATTTCGGCGGCCTGGATCTGGGAGAGGTCAGCCTGACGACACGCAAGCTGCCGCTGGGGATGCGAATTGATAGTCTCGAGACTAAATCTGACATTGTCGAAGCGAGCATTAAAGGTCAGTGGCTGAAACTCAATCAGCATAGTTCTAGGGTTAATGCGGATCTTAAAGTGCATGACCTTGGTGCTGTGTTGGCCGGGCTGGGTTATATAGAGACGGTTAAGGATGCTGATGGGGCGGCTAAGTTAAACCTGAATTGGGATGGGCCGTTGCTGGATTATGATCTTGCCAGTTTGGATGGGGTGGTGGATTTTAGCTTTGAAGATGGTCGTTTGTTAGAAGTGGAGCCCGGGGCGGGCCGCTTTTTTGGTTTGTTGAGTGTTACAGCCTTACCGCGGCGACTGATGCTCGATTTCAGTGATTTCTTTGGTAAGGGCTTTGCCTTTGATGATATGCGTGGTCATTTCAATATTAGTGATGGCGATGCCTATACCGAAAATTTTTTTATGGATGGCCCAGCGGCACGCATTGATTTACAGGGGCGAGTTGGCTTGGCGGCCGAAGATTATGATCAGCGCGTCAAGGTGGTGCCGCATGTCACGTCCGGCTTGCCAACCTTGGCGGCAGTATTGACTGGGCAGATTGGTCCGGCCGTGGTGTTGGCCTTGTTAGAAAAACTAACCAAACCCGGGGTGGATAAGGCGACAGGTGTTTATTATCAGGTAACGGGTAGCTGGGATGCTCCTTTGATTGAACCGGTTGATTTGGTTGGGCCTGACAAGTAATGTGTCGCTGCCCTTGACGATATAAATAATGATATTCTGCGCATGATGAAACGTTTCCTCTTTTTATTGTTATGTTTAATGCCAATTAGCTATGCCGCCGAAGAGTCTGTGGTGGTGCTAGATGCTGAGTTTTGGTTTATGCCGCGTCATGGCGATGTGGTGGTGACGCATCATGGCGTGCGTACAGCGGTCAATAAATTGATTGCCGACCCCGATACCTATCTGGCTTTACGTTATCCGAATAACGAGACAGGAGAATTGTGGGGGCAAGAGTTACAGGCTTGGCTGGTGTCATTGGGTGTTGTTTCGGATCGGATTGAATTGCAGTCTGGTTATGACCAGATTGAAGGTGTGGCGCTGGTTGTGATTGCGCCGGATAAAGAAGTGGACGACTCTTTGTCGGTGATTGATCCGGCTGCTGATGTTGATATAAATGAGATGGTGGTTGTCGATGAGGCCGCGCCGGTTGTTGAGGCAGAAGTGGAGGTGTCACCTGGGTCGGAGCTGGCAGAGAAAAGCGTAGTTCAAGAAGATGTGGTTGTAGAAGAGTAGGTGGAGTTGGAACAAGAATGAATCAAAATCGTGTTGCTGCAATTCAGATGGCCTCGGGGCCAAATGTAAATGCCAATCTGCTCGAAGCAGGGCGCTTAATTGGTCAGGCTGTCGCTGGTGGTGCGGGGATGGTGGTGTTGCCGGAAAACTTTGCCATCATGGGTATGAACGAGCAGGAAAAGATCAGCGTGCGTGAGTCGGATGGTAAAGGTCCAATCCAGGATTTTTTGGCTCAACAAGCTAAAAAACATGGTGTTTGGGTTGTGGGTGGCACTATTCCGATGGCAGCGACTGCGGCCAACAAGGTGCTGGCCGCCTGCCTGGTCTTTAATGATGCCGGAGAGCGGGTTGCCCGTTATGACAAGGTGCATCTGTTTGATGTCTCGCTCGAAGGTGGCAGCGAAAAATACACCGAATCAGAAACGATCGAGCACGGTGAAGAAATCGTTGTCATCGATTCACCCTTTGGCCGTATGGGTGTGGCCGTCTGTTATGACCTGCGCTTTCCCGAGATGTTTCGCAAGATGCTGGATCAGGATATGGAGCTGCTGGTATTGCCAGCTGCCTTTACCGCTATTACCGGCAAGGCCCATTGGGAGGTGTTGGTGCGTGCCCGTGCCATCGAAAACCTCTGTTATGTGGTTGCTGCGGCACAGGGTGGCTTTCATGTTAATGGTCGCGAGACTCATGGTGATAGCATGGTAGTGAACCCCTGGGGTGTGGTGATTGATCGTCTGCCGCGCGGATCAGGTGTGGTGACGGTTGACATTAATAGAGAGCAGCTGGCTTCGATTCGTCGCAGCCTGCCTGTCATTAGTCATCGTCGTATTTAACTTAATCGCCCTGCCCGGAGCCAAGCATGAGTGAATATATTGATATTGCCCGCGATGTGATCTTGAAACCTGCGGCTATGGATGAGGTGCAGCTTGAAGGTGTGCTGGGCAAAATTATGGCGCATCGGAT
>CAMYNQ010000104.1 GCA_947259785.1 uncultured Chromatiaceae bacterium
AGCTGCCTGAGGTGGCTCAGTGGCAAAAGGATAATCCGCAGATTGATGTGTTGGCGCTGTCGCTGGATCAGAAAATTGCGCAGACAAAATATTTTGTCAAAAAATATAATATTGGCATGCCCGCCTTGTTACTCAACGAGGATGATGGTGATGCCTTAGGTGTGCCGGTTGTTCCCTACACGATTTTTGTTTCGCAGGATAATCGTTTTCTTGGTTCGCTGCCGGGAGTTGCACCGTGGTTGGAGGCTGATTTTACTGAAGAGGTGCGTGGACTGCTGTTGCCGTGATGATGTCGCCGGGTTCGAGTTAGGCGTTGGGGTTATTGAGTGGGTTTATTTTCGTCGTATGCCCAGGGATTGTCTTGATTGATATCAAAATACACTTCCCAGTTTTGGTTATTATGATCGTAATGACCGTCGATGTAATCATAACTACCGCGTGCACCACCATAATCAGGTCCATCAGTATAGGTGTAACGCCCCCCGGTGACGGTGCTGTCCTGGACGTCGTTGGCCATATCAAACGCGCCTTGTGCAGTGCCGCTAAGGGATAAAACATTCTCAATGGCCCCAACCGTATTGGCGTCATCGTAGCTGCTGTTACGCATATCAATTGAAAAGTCAGTATTTATCTTGCTGGTGCTGATTGATTGGCTAATGAGTGCCTTGCGGTCATAGCGGTCTTTCAGGTATTCCATGTGTATCTCACCATCAGAGACTATTTGTCTTACCAAGACGCGCTTGGGGGTGGCCTGTGCGTTGGCGGTAAAGAGTAGGTCGCTACCGAGAGGGTCACGGCCATTGCCGCCGCTTGCATCACCGGCGCCACCCACCGCTGAGCTTGTGCCGCCCTGGTAGATGCCTGGGTCATAGCCGGCCTGAATATAGGTTTCTTGAATAAAACCGTCAGCTTCGCTGCCAACAATCAAATGGTAATAGATTAAGCCGGTGTCGGGGTCTGTTACCAACTCTGGCAAATCATTGAGGCCGGCGACGAGGTAGGGTGTCTGGCCAGTGATTATTTTATTATCTCCACGAACGATCTGGGGAACTATGACGCCTGTATTTTGGGGCTGAAAGTTGAGCGTGAATTCAGCGCATGCCAGCTGCGGCACTGAGCTGCTGAGTAGGCAGAGTAGGGAGATATGCTTTGTTATTGGCTTTAACATTTTTATTGTTTATCAATAACCCTTATGGGGACGACAACATCCTTTCATCGTACTTTATTCTAGCTTGAGTTGATATAAAATCAATCTTCTTTCCTGTTAATATAGCGTTAAAATCCTACTAAAAACATTGGGTTAGTGGTTTTTTGGGTTTGAAATACATGGCTTTAAATTGATTCTAGTTGTGCTGGTCTGGTCTCGTAATCGAGAATGAAGCTCTATAGGCTTATATGCTTAGGTAAGACTTAATCTGGATCATAGCCCAGATTAGGTGCCAGCCAGTATTCTGCATCGGCCATCTCCATGCCCTTGCGCTGGGCATATTCTTCAACCTGCTCGCGGTTGATCTTGCCAACGGCAAAATAGCTGGAATCAGGGTGGCCATAATAGATGCCGCTGACGGCAGCGGTAGGCACCATGGCCTTGGCCTCGGTCAGCCAGATGCCGGTATTGGTCTTGACATCCATTAGCTCCCAGATCAAATCCTTCTCGGTGTGGTCCGGACAGGCTGGATAACCGGCGGCCGGGCGGATGCCTTTATATTCTTCCTTGATCATCTGTTCGTTGCTGAGTGATTCATCGGCGGCATAGCCCCAGAACTGCTTGCGCACCTGCAGGTGCATCACTTCGGCAAAGGCCTCGGCCAGTCGATCGGCCAGGGCCTTGAGCATGATGGCGTTATAGTCGTCGTGATTTTTTTCGAATTCAGCAACACGCTCGTCAATGCCAATGCCGGTAGTGACGGCAAAGGTGCCGATGTAATCTTTAACAGCGGAATCCTTGGGGGCGACAAAATCAGTCAGGCAGCGATTGGGTTTGCCTTTGGCCTTTTCCTGTTGCTGGCGCAGGTTATGAAAAGTGCAAATGACTTCAGTGCGTGACTCATCTTTATAAACCTCAATGTCATCGTCGACGGCATTAGCAGGATATAAACCAATAATGCCTTTGGCGCCAAGCCACTTTTCTTCAATGATCTGTTTCAACATGGCCTGGGCGTCGGTGAACAATTTTTTCGCCTCTTCACCTTTTTCAGCGTCGTCGAAGATCTTTGGATAAGAGCCTTTCAGTTCCCAGCTATGGAAAAAAGGTGTCCAGTCGATGTGCTCCACCAGCTCTTGCAGTGGGTAATCGTCGAATACCTTGGTGCCGATAAAGCTAGGCACGGTGGCTTCATAGTCGGCCCAGTCGATTTGCATTTTGTTGGCGCGGGCCTGCGCCAGGCTTAGCCACTTGGTTTCTTTTTGGCGGCTGGCATGGCGTTCGCGTACACCTTGGTAATCTTTATTTAAGTCGGCGACAAACTTCTCGCGCAGTTCAGGAGAAATTAGGCTTTGTGCTACACCCACTGCACGTGAGGCATCTTTTACCCAAACAATAGGCTGTTTATAATGCGGCGTGATCTTCACTGCGGTATGTGCCTTGGATGTGGTAGCGCCGCCAATCATTACCGGAATGTTCAAGCCCAGGCGCTGCATCTCTTTGGCGATGTGGGTCATCTCTTCCAGGGACGGTGTGATCAGACCGGACAGACCAATTACATCGACATTGTGTTTTTTGGCTTCTTCAAGAATGGTGGCGGTGGGCACCATGACGCCAATATCAAACACTTCAAAGTTATTGCATTGCAGCACCACGCCAACGATGTTTTTGCCGATGTCGTGAACGTCACCTTTGACTGTGGCCATCAGGATTTTGCCATTGCTTTGCGCGGCACCTTCGGCCTTTTCTGCTTCGATAAATGGAATCAGATGGGCAACGGCCTTTTTCATCACTCGGGCCGATTTGACTACCTGGGGCAGGAACATCTTGCCGGCGCCAAACAGATCGCCGACCACGCTCATGCCGTCCATCAATGGCCCTTCGATGACTTGAATGGGGCGGTCGAAAGACTGGCGTGCCTCTTCGGTGTCTTCGACAATATAGCTGTCGATGCCTTTGACCATTGCGTGTTCGATACGCTTATCAATCGGCCATTTGCGCCATTCAAGGTCTTCTGTTTTGGCTTTTACGCCGTCGCCGCGGTAGTTGTCAGCGATTTCCAGCAAACGGTCGGTCGCATCGTCACGGCGATTCAAAACCACATCTTCTACTCGCTCGCGTAGTTCTTCGGGCAGGTCGTCGTAGACAGCCAACTGTGCGGCATTGACGATGCCCATGTCCATGCCGGCCTTGATGCAGTGATACAGAAACACGGCATGGATCGCTTCGCGTACCGGATTGTTACCACGGAACGAGAACGAGACATTGGAAACACCGCCCGAAACCATGGCATGTGGCAGGTTTTGTTTGATCCAGCGCGTCGCCTCGATAAAGTCGACGGCGTAGTTGTTGTGTTCTTCAATGCCGGTGGCGACTGCGAATATATTCGGGTCAAAGATGATGTCTTCTGGCGGGAAACCCACTTCATTGACCAGAATGTCGTAAGATTTTTTACAGATCTCGGTCTTGCGCTCAAAGGTGTCGGCCTGTCCCTGTTCATCAAAGGCCATCACCACCGTGGCGGCGCCAAATTTTTTGATTAATTTGGCGTGCTCGATAAACTGTGCCTTACCTTCCTTCATCGAGATAGAGTTAACAATGCCTTTGCCCTGAATACACTTCAGGCCTGCTTCGATGATCTCCCACTTGGAAGAATCCACCATTACCGGCACCCTGGAAATGTCCGGCTCGGAGGCGACCAGGTTGAGGTAATGAATCATCGCAGCCTTGCCGTCGAGCATGGCCTCATCCATGTTGACGTCAATGACCTGGGCGCCGTTTTCTACCTGCTCGCGGCAAACATCCAGTGCTTCGTCGAACTGACCATCGAGTATCAGGCGTTTGAACTTGGCCGAACCGGTGACATTGGCGCGTTCGCCGACATTGACAAATAAAGAGTCTTTGTTGATGTTAAACGGTTCTAGCCCTGACAGGCGGCATTCAGCCTCGAGCTCAGTAATCCTACGTGGCGGAATATCTTTGACCGTCTCGGCTATCGCCTTGATGAAAGCGGGTGAGGTACCGCAACAGCCACCGATGATATTCAGAAAGCCAGACTCGGCCCACTCTTTAATAAAGCCGGCCATGTTTTCGGGGGTGTCGTCATAACCGGTTTCAGCCAGCGGGTTGGGCAGGCCGGCGTTAGGGTGGGCGGATACATAACAGTTGGCAACCCGTGATAATTCTTCAACGTACTGGCGCAGCTCTTCTGCCCCCAAGGCGCAGTTCAGGCCAATCGAGATCGGCTTGGCATGGGCCAGGGAATTATAAAAGGCTTCGGTGACCTGGCCGGTCAGAGTGCGGCCGGATTGGTCGGTAATAGTGCCGGAGATCATGATCGGCAGTTCCATGCCGCGCTGTTCGAATACTGATTTGACCGCGAAGATGGCCGCTTTGGCATTCAGGGTATCGAAGATGGTCTCGATCAGGATGGTGTCGGCGCCACCATCGATCAGGCCGTTGGTGGCGACGCTATAGTCTTCTACCAGTTGATCAAAGGTGATTTTGCGCGCCGCCGGGTCGTTAACGTCGGGCGAAATCGAACAGGTCTGGCTGGTTGGCCCAAGCACTCCGGCAACAAAACGGGGTTTTGCTGTGGTGGCAATGGCGTCGCAGGCTTCACGGGCAACGCGGGCACCAGCAACGTTCATCTCATAATTGAGTTCCTGCATGCCGTAGTCGTGCAGGGTGGCGGCGTTGGCTCCGAAGGTATTGGTCTCGACGATGTCGGCACCGGCCTCCAGATATTCAGAATGGATGGCCTTGATGATGTCGGGCTGGGTCAGTACCAGTAGGTCGTTATTGCCCTTTAGGTCAGAGGGCCAGTCGGCAAAGCGTTCACCTCGATAATCCTCTTCGGTCAGCTTGTAACGCTGGATCATGGTGCCCATGGCGCCATCAAGGATGAGGATGCGTTGCTGAAGGAGTTGCTCGATTACTGTCATTGACCTGTGCTCAAGGGCGCAAAACAGCAGATTTTAGCATGAAGTCGTTTGTGGGGTGGTGATCGGGTAACAGCGACTCAATGAAATATAGGGAGCGTAGGCGTTGTCATGCCCGGGTTTATGTAGGTTTTATCTGTTTGATAAATATTGAGAAACTGTTTAAATTCAATGAATGCTAAAATAATAGAGAGCTCTTTACTTTTGAATGAGGCTATCGAAATGAGCAAAAAACCGGGTTTGCGTGAACGAAAATTTGCCAGGACACGCCTGAAACTGACTCAGGCCTTGGCGCGGCGGCTGGAGCAGTCATCGCTGGAGGAGGTGGTGGTACGTGACCTGTGTGATGACGTCGAGGTCTCTGAGGCGACCTTTTTTAATTACTTCCCGCGCAAGCTGGATCTGCTCGATTATTATACCCAGCTGTGGATGCTGGAGCTGGGCTGGCGTTGCCAGAACTCTGAGGCCCAGGGTGTGGCGGCAATAGGTGTGTCGTTTGATTTTATGGCGGCCAGCTTGCAAACGCAGTCTGGTGTCATGGGTGAGATGATTGCCCGTCAGGCGCTGCTGCGGGAAAAGCTGAAGCCCATCGAGATCGGTCTGGCTGAGCGCCAGATTGCCTATCCGGATTGCGATGGCATCGAGACCTTGCCGGTCGGTGGTGTCGACAAGGCCTGGTTGCTGGCCTTGGAACAGGCGATTCGTAGTGGTGAATTGCCAGCCAATAGCCATATTCCAACGATAATGGTGGGGCTGGCAGCTATCTTTTACGGCGTGCCACTCGTTTTACGGCAGGGTAATCTGGCTGCAATATCATCCACGTATGCTCAACAGTTAGTTGTTTTTTGGGCCGGCATCCGCGCCGCCTCACAAGGATCGGCATGAGTGAACAATTGAATATTCTATTTCTATGTACCGGCAACTCTTGCCGTAGTCAGATGGCCGAAGGCTGGGCCAAGGCGCTTAAGGGTGAGCAATACAATTTCTATTCCGCCGGCATTGAGACCCACGGACTCAATCCCAATGTGGTCAAGGTGATGGCCGAGGCTGGTGTGGATATCTCTGGCCAACAATCAGACACGGTCGGTGATTTGGGGGTTGAGTTTGATGTGGTGTTTACCGTCTGCGGTCATGCTCACGAGACTTGCCCGGTGTTTAGTGGTGCGCCCAGGCTGATTCATGTTGGTTTCGATGATCCACCCAAGCTGGCCAAAACGGCCGCCAGCGAAGCAGAGGCCTTGGGCCACTATCGCCGAGTCCGTGACGAAATCCGCAGCTTTGTCGAGCACATTGAAGAGTATCTATAGAGCGGGAATGGCAGTACCATAGCGGCCATAAATATATGGAGTTGTTATGGCGTTAATTACCTTACGTGAAGTGGTGGTCAGTTTCGGCGGTCATCCGTTATTGGATGGTTTGAATCTGCAAATCGACCCAGGCGAGCGGGTCTGTTTGGTGGGTCGTAATGGTGCCGGCAAGTCAACCCTGATGAAAGTGTTGGCGGGCAAGATCATCCCCGATGACGGCCAAATCGAACGTCAGCAAGGGCTGGTGGTGACCCGCCTGAAACAGGAAGTGCCGCACGACACTACGGGGTCGGTTTATGACGTCGTCGCCGATGGCCTGGGTGAGCAGGGTGAGATGCTGAGCCGTTATCACCATGCCAGCCAAAAGGTGGCGACAGATTACAGTGATGCCACCATGGCCGAACTGGAGCGAGCTCAGCATGCGCTGGAGGCCTGCGATGGCTGGGATGCCTCGCAACGTGTCGACACCATGATTTCACGATTGGAATTACCTGCTGATGATGAGTTCAGTTCCCTGTCTGGGGGGATGAAGCGGCGCGTGCTGTTAGCTCAGGCGCTGGTGCTGGATCCTGATCTATTGTTGCTCGACGAGCCCACCAACCATCTCGATATCGAAGCGATTAGCTGGATGGAAGAATTTCTGCTCAACTACAAAGCGACGCTGCTGTTTGTGACCCATGACAGGATGTTGTTGCAGCACCTGGCGACTCGTATTATTGATCTGGATCGTGGCCGTTTGACCTCATGGCCAGGCAATTACGCTACCTATCTGGAACGCAAGGAAGCCGCCCTTGAAGCAGAGGAAACCGCCAATGCCCTGTTTGATAAAAAGCTGGCAGAAGAGGAAAAGTGGATACGTAAAGGCATTAAGGCCCGTCGTACCCGTAACGAAGGCCGGGTTCGAGCGCTGAAGGCGCTGCGCCAGGAACACAGTGAGCGCCGCAATCGTGTTGGTACGGCCAATATCAAGACCCAGTCTGCCGAGGCCTCGGGCAAAATTGTTATCGAGCTGGAAGGTGTTTGTCAGCGTTATGGCGACAAGGACATTCTCAAGGACTTTTCCGCCACCATCCTGCGCGGTGACAAGATTGGCATTATTGGCCCGAATGGAGCCGGTAAATCGACCCTGCTGAAAATTTTATTAGGCAAGCTTGAGCCGCAACAAGGCTCAGTGAAAATGGGCACTAAATTGGAGATCGCCTACTTCGATCAGCATCGTGCTCAGCTCGATGCCGAAAAGACCGTCATCGAGAACATTGGTGATGGCAGTGATGAAATCATCATCAACGGCCAGCCGCGTCATGTCATCAGCTACATGCAGGACTTTCTGTTTTCACCACAGCGAGCACGCACGCCGGTTAAGGCCTTGTCCGGGGGTGAACGTAATCGTCTGTTGTTGGCCAAGCTGTTTACCAAGCCCGCCAATATGTTGGTGATGGATGAGCCGACTAATGATCTGGATGTGGAAACCCTGGAGTTGTTGGAAGAGCTGTTGATTGATTACAAGGGCACCCTGTTGTTGGTCAGTCATGATCGTGCCTTTATCAATAACGTGGTTACCGATAGTTTGGTGTTTGAAGGTAATGGTCAGGTCAACAGCTATGTCGGTGGTTATGATGACTGGCTGCGTCAACGTTCACAGCAACAAAGCAAACCAACGCCAGCTAAAACTGATAAGTCAAAACCTAAAGCGACAACTAGCAATACCCATACAGCGGGCACAAGGAAACTGAGTTATAACGATCAGCGTGAGTATGATTCCCTACCAAAAAAAATAGAGGCGCTGGATGCGGAGCTGGAACAGATTCAGCAAGATCTTTCTGATCCTGAGCTGTATCAAAAAGATGCTGTCAAGGTGGCTGAGCTGAATGCGCGCAGTGAAGCTGTTGAGCTTGAATTGGCGCAGTGTTATGAACGTTGGGAAGCCCTGGATGTATTGCTGGGTTAGTGAGAGTCGCGGCTAAGCCCTTTGTTTGAATGAAGAGCTTAGCCAGTTTCCGGTAGGAGGCAAGGCATGTTAATGCTGTTAAATTCAGAGAATTTACTCCAGACTTTTTTAAATGAGCCTCAATATTAATCGAATTCCAGGCATCATCTGCTCGACCATTTTCTTTTCTCCATCGGGATAACAAACAAGCTTTACGTGCCTCTGAATTTTTGGTCGGTGATGAAAATGTGCTCCGCTGCCACATTTGGCGGTAGGCCGATTCAATCTGTTGCCTGAATAATGCGGTATTGAATAGTGGCTGAGTTAAACGGTTGTCTGCCAGTTTATGTTTGATAGCAGAAATTTTCTCTGGATGGTTGGCCAGGTCTAGAGCGAGTGCTTCATATTCGTCATGGTTGTGAGTGATTAGCTCGGGTAGCCCGATGGCTTTCAACAGGCTGGCGGCGACCCGGCTGGCAAAGGTATTGCCCAGACAGGTAAGTACTGGCAGTCCGGCCCATAATGCATCGCTGGCCGTGGTGTGAGCGTTATAGTAGAAGGTATCCAGAAATAGGTCGGTCTGTTTGTGTCGTGCCAGGTGTTCGGGCAGTTCCATTCTTGGTGCAAAAATTAGTCGTTCAGGATCGATGGCGTGTTTCTGCGCTTGTAGTCGCAGGTTGTGGCAAACACTATGACTGCCTTCAAATAGCCATAAAACACTGCTGTCGACTTTCGATAGTAGTCGCATCCATAGGCTAAATACATCGGGAGTTATTTTGAAATTGTTGTTGAAGCAGCAAAAAACAAAGCCTGTTTCTGGTAGCCCAAGCTGATGTCGTGATGGTATCTGTTCGGCAATCTGGCGCTGAGAGTCATTGACCTGATAGCTGTGTGCTAGCTGAGCAACCTTTTCACTGTACATATTGAAGTGCGCTGTTGGGGTGACAACGCGATCGCCGATTATGTAGTCGATGTAGGGGGCGGCCATCGTTCCTGGAAAACCAAGGTAGTTGACCTGTAATGGTGCCGGCCGCAAAGCAAATATTTCGGGGCGACTATCCTGTGTATAGCCTTTGAGATCGATAGCGATATCAATTTCAAGTTCACGTGCTTTTGCTGCGATTTCATGGTCACCTTGTTTGGATAGATCAAAAAAATGATCAAAACTTTTTTCCAGTCGGGTTTGCATCTTATCCTGAGTTGTCGGACCAAAAGAGAAGGCAAATATTTCAAACTGGTTGCGATCATGGCTCTCAAACAGCTCTGCTATTAAGTAAGCAGTGGCGTGATTATGAAAGTCAGCTGAGAAATAACCAATGCGTAGCCGCTGATGAGAATAGTGTTTACCATTCCATAGGGCATGTTGTGGAGCTGGATATTTGGCAGCAGAGAAAAGCGAGGCTGATTTCATTAGTTGCTCGGCTGTGGCAGGCAGTGCGAGCAAATGAAATGGCGGTGTTGCTGGAATATTTTTATCCAGGCTTTGGATTAGTTTTTTTTACGCGTGGGTTAAAATCTGTCCAATCGCAGATATACATCTGAGCAAGCAAACGATCAGCATGGGCATAAGGGTGGTTTGGGTTGATCTCTATGGCTTTGTTGTAACTGCTCAGGGAGGCCTCATGTTTTTTGAGATCTCTGAGGATGTTTCCCCTGTTGTGAAAGGCGTCGGCGTAGTCGGGTTTTATGGCAATTGCCTGGTCGTAGCTGGCGATTGCCAGGTCATTGCGTTGCATTTTTTTTAATAACATGGCGCGATTGTAATAGGCCTCGGCAAAGCTTGGGTTGAGTGCTACGGTCTGATTGAAGTCGGCAAGGGCTTGTTCAAATTGTTGCTGCATTTCAAGTAGGTTTACGCCTCGATTGTTATAGGCGTTGGCAAAATTTGGTTTTAACGCAATGGCCTTGTCGAAACTGGCT
>CAMYNQ010000105.1 GCA_947259785.1 uncultured Chromatiaceae bacterium
AACACCCTTCACGATAGCGGGGCTGATAATATCTTTTCAATGACAACTAAAGAGTTTAATTTTGGTGAAGGTACGGTTGAATATTCAGTCAGTCGTTGATTGAAAACTGGGTCTGTATCTGTAGGCCCAAGGCTAATATCGCTTAATAAATACCTACATCCAGATAACTGCGCGAAATTTTTTCGATAGCGATTATATAGCCGGCAGTGCGTAGGTCTTGCACCTTGTCATTGCCGTTTAGCAGTTCGCTTAGCTGTTGATAGCCACTGCGCATGGTGTCATCCAATCCTGAGTTGACCAGGTCTTCTTCCGATGCACCGCGAATTACTTTTTTGCGCACATCATCGCTGATACATTTTCCGCTTAGGTCTTCAAGCAAGTGGGCAAACTCACGGCTGCGCATCTCTTCATGGCGGTGTTGCATGCGGCCAAAGCGAATGTGTGACAGGTTTCTAATCCACTCAAAATACGAAACGGTCACGCCACCGGCATTGGCATAGATGTCTGGAATGATGGTAATACCTTTGCTGCAGAGCAATTTGTCGGCCTCAAAGGTGACTGGGCCATTGGCGGCTTCGACAATCAGCTTGGCTTGAATACGGTCGGCATTTTCACTGGTGATTTGTGTTTCCACGGCTGCCGGGATCAGAATGTCGCATTCCATCTCCAGGGCCTTGAGGCCATTTTCATCGAAACGGGCATTGGGAAAGCCCTTCATGGTTTTGTGTTCGTTGATGTGTGCGTGCAGGGCGTCGACATCAAGGCCGTTGTCATCGACGAGTACGCCTTCGCTTTTGATGACGGCAATGATTTTGGCATCGTCTTCCAGCGATAATAGGCGTGTCGCGTAATAACCGACATTGCCAAAACCCTGAACGACTATGCGTTTGCCTGACAGGCCAGGGGTTAGGCGGGCCTTTTTGACATCTGCCGGGTGACGAAAAAATTCCTGAATCGAATATTGCACGCCACGTCCTGTGGCCTCGATACGGCCACGGATGCCGCCATGCTGAACCGGTTTTCCGGTGACACAGGCCTGGTAGTTGATGTCGTCAGGGAACAGGTGTTTATAGGTGTCAGCCATCCAGGCCATTTCACGTTGACCGGTGCCGACATCAGGCGCTGGCACGTTGGTGGATGGGCTGAGAAAACCTTTGCGTACCAGTTCCATGGTGAAACGGCGGGTAATCATCTGCAATTCATCACGGCTGTATTTACTCGGGTCGATTAGCAGTGCGCCTTTTGAGCCACCGAAGGGGATGTCCATCAGGGCACATTTGTAACTCATTAGCGATGCGAGGGCTTCGACTTCGTCCTGATTGGCGTAAGGGGCGTAACGAATTCCACCCTTGGCGGGCAGGCGATGGGTGCTGTGTACTGCGCGCCAGCCGGTGAACATTTCGATCTTGTCGCGGATTTTGACCGGAAAGGTAACCTGGATAGTGGAAGAGCAGGCCTTGATAGCAGCGGCGGTGTCGTTTTTCAGCTCCATTGCAGTAATGGCCTGGTCAACCTGATAATTTACATTCTGACTAAATGAGAGTGCGCTTGTGGTTGGCTCTGACATGGTTTGTCTCCTTGGCCTGATTTTGGGTCTGTCCGTTACTTAAATTAAAGAAAGATAGTATTGCAGTTTTTAGCGGCTGCGAATGCAAATAATTTAACTTCATAGGTTTGCTGGGGAAAGAAGATGTTTTAGGTGAGCTTGGCGTAGCTTGCTTAAGTCTTCAGGCCTATCCAGATCCCAGGTGGTGTCAAGCTCCTGCCAGTGCCAGTTAATGGCCAGAAGTCGTTCCCGTGTTTGGGTCAGAACTCTGTCCGTGCCCCAGTCTATATTGAAGAAAATATTGTGATCGAGTGTACTACTCAGACCAATCAGGACATAACCCCCGTCTTCAGCGGGCTTTAGCACGCAGTCCTGATTGCTCATTAAGGCTTCAAGTGCTTGTTCCAGGTCGGTGCTTGTCAATGCCGGACAATCACAGCCAATGAGGATGATATGTCGGGATGAGCGTAGGCCACTGTCAAAGGCATTGGCCATGCGTTCGCCCAAGTCGGTACCGTATTGTTGTTTCAGGGTTATAGGAAAGTCTTGTCGGCACTCAGTAAAGAAGGGTTGTTGCAGACTATCTGCACAATACAGCTCTACCGGGCACAGCCCTGCTTGGCTAGTGGTCGTCAAGGTGTGCCTGACTAGCCTAGCGTGCAACTCACTGGCACCGTGTTCGCCCAGTGCCGGAATCAGGCGGGTCTTGGCCTGCCCTGGGATAGGCGCCTTGGCAAAGACGATGATGCGGGCATCAGGGAAACGCATTGGTTTAACGATAGAGCCGGGCAAGTTGTTCTGGCTTGGTGCCAAAGAAATAGGCCAGTCGCAAGCGCCACATCAGGATGATGGTTTTAATAATGCCGTACTCTTCCCAGCGACGGCTGGAGGTAGTGAGTTTGGTTTTGATACAGGCTGGGCGACTGTGACGCTTGAGTCGCTTGCTAATGTCGATATCCTCCATTAGCGGGATGTCGGTATAACCGCCAAGCTGTGTAAATAATTCACGCCTTACAAAGATGGCCTGATCGCCGCTGGCAATGCCACTGAGGCGTGAACGCCAGTTCATCATCAATTCAACCAGGCGTAAAAATGGCTGCCTGCCGGAGAGGCGTACATCAAAACGCCCCCACGATTTTGTCTGTAGGTTTTTTTGAATCAGCTCAACGGCATTATTCGGCAAGAGGGTATCGGCATGCAGAAATAACAGCATCACACCACTAGCTTGTTGTGCGCCGCCATTCATCTGTCGGGCACGGCCCTTGGCCGTGTCGAGGATATGGTCTGCCAGTGGTCTGGCAAGTTCGATCGTCTCATCGCTACTGCCGCCGTCGGCAACGATGATCTCATGCCCCTGCTGCCGTAACGACTGCAGTGGTCGTAGCGTGGCGACAATATTGTCTGCCTCGTTAAAGGTAGGGATGACGATGGAAACGCTGTCCATGTGGATTGTTACAGCGCGCCGCCGCAACTGCTGCCTTGCCCGGCGGTACAACCGTAGCAATGGTCTTTCACCACAATGGCTTTACCGCTGATGTCCTGGCCAAGTAAATCCTTTATATGGCTCTTGCTCTTGTCGCTTAGCGGCGCCGCTAGATCTAGCATCTGGTTGAAGTCACAATCATAGATATAACCCTGCCAGTCGATGCTGATCAGGCTGCGGCACATGACATTGTTGAGCGTCTGCTGGCTGAAGTTATCCCGCAGTAATTGCATATAGCCGTCAAACTCGCCTTTTGAAATAAGTGTGCTGCCAAAACGCTGAATCGGCATGTTGGTAAGGGTATGGAGGTTGCTGAAGACGATGCCATGATCCTCTAGCAGGCGTTCACGATAGGCGCTTTCCAATTCAGATTGTGGCGGTGGCAGGGATGGCCCTTGGGGGTTGTACATTAGATTGAGTATCAGGCCGCTATCAGTTTGGCCGTAACCGAGCTGGTTCAATTTTTTCAGTCCTTCAATGCTGGCATCAAAGACACCCTTACCGCGTTGTTTGTCGACATTGTCTTTTAGATAGCAGGGTAACGAGGCGACCACCTCGACCTTGTTGTCGGCTAGAAACTGGGCGAGTCCTTCCTGGCCTGCTTCAAATAAGATGGTGAGATTGCATCGGTCAATGACATGCACACCCAACTTGCGTGCCTCTGTGACCAGGTGCAGAAAATTCGGATTCAGTTCAGGGGCGCCACCGGTGAGGTCGAGTCTTTTTACTCCCGCTGCCCCGAGGAATTCGATGAGTTGTTCAACCGTCTCGGCAGTCATGTTTTCTTTGCGCTTGGGGCCAGCATTGACATGGCAATGCAAACATTGCTGATTGCAACGATAACCAAGATTGACCTGTAGTGTCTCCAGTTTTCCGCGTTTGATGGCGGGAAAGTCGGTTTGTTCGAGCAGGGGCAGGGTGGCGTGCATGAATCTATCCTTGTTTCTTTATTAAACAGTTTTGCGAGATTTTTTTATGAGTATTGGCAGCAAAGCAAATAGCCCGAGTAGGGCAAAGGCCAACAATGTCTCTGTTGACACCAGTTGGTTAAGCGAATCGATGCGCCCAAGTGATTGGCCCAGATTGGCAAAGACAAAACAGCCCGGCAAGATGCCGATGGCTGTGCCAATCACGTAGGTGCGTACCTTGATTGGCGTAAAGGCCGGTGCCAAGTTGACTAACCAAAATGGAAACAGTGGCACCAAGCGCAGGAATAATAAATAGTTGAAGGCATTGTCATTGAAGCCGTTGATCAGCCTTGCCGCCAGCCCCGAATTGAGCTTTTGCCGTGCTGTTTCAGCAAACAGGTATCGTGCCGCCAGAAACACCAGCGTTGCCCCCAGCGTGGCGGCCAGCAGAATGATCACCGTGCCGACCCAGCGGCCGAAGAGAAAACCGACAGTAAGTGACAGCAGCGTCGCCCCCGGAATGCTGAAAGCGGTTGAGGCGGTATAAATGAGTATGGCTAGAAGGATCGCGACAAGATAGTGATTTTCAGTATAGGCTAGTAGATTGTCGCGATTGTTTTTGATGGCCTCCAGGCTCAGGTATTGTTCGCCGCCGAGACTAAAAAAGGCCACCAGGGCACCGATGAACAGGGCCGTAACAGCGAGTTTGAGCCAGGTTTTCTTTTGTGGCATGACGATCCTGATGGTGTTTTCCATAGTTTTGTCCTTGCATCCTACTTGATTGCGTTGCGTTTGTAGTGGCTTTGAAAGCGGCGATGTCAATGTAGTCGTGTCAAAGGTTCTAACCTTACAGATAGTTTGTTGTTGTGTGGAAATTGATTATGTTGTTGATTTTGAGGTAATTATTCCTGGGTAACGGCCGCTAAATAGAACAATTGCTTTTGTCTGGCAGTGCTTATTCGGTGGCAGGGGGCGTCGGAGTAGGGGAAAAGAGCACTGTTGGGGTTTCAAGGTGTTGCCGTAAATACCGATAAAACTATTGAGCATTGAGTTTTTAACCAAATTTAAATTGCTTGTGGCTGATCTGAGTAATGTCGACGGCAAGCAAAGGGTTTGTTTGGATGTAGTTGCACCTATAAATGGATTGTTTAGTTAAGTATGAAGAACACTGAATCTTCAACGGGTGATTCCGCAGGACATGCTAATCAGCGTGCCTATGAACGTCATATTGTTAACCTGAAAGGCCAATGCTGCCAGGGTCAGACTTGCAGTCAGGTAGAAATACGCGATTTTTGCCAAGGCGGTATGTATCTGGTTTATGCTTCGTCGGATACGACCATGGATCAATTGGTGCTGACACCTGCCCAGGGTGAGCTCATCACGGTCAGTTTTGCGCTGCCTTCGGCTCCGGCAGAAATGCTTCAGATCCAGGGGCGTGTCGCGCGTGCGGATCTAAAAAGTTTGGGTATTGCCTTTGTTCAGCCAAATTACCTTGTGTTGGAAAAGGTGATGACTTATTCCCGTTCCTATCAGGCCCAGAAAGTGTTCTCCATACCACCGGATCAGAAGGGCAGTACGTCGGTGCATGACGGTGTGGCCTATGATGTCTTGCTAAAGAATGTCCGCACGATGACACTGAAGCCGGTTCAGGCCCTGATAGATAATTATATGTTGAAGCAGTCAGTCATGTTGATGGAAATGGCGGACAAGTCCATCGATATCAGTGAGCAAAATGCCTACTTTGCAGCAATCGAAACATTCAGGCTGCAGGGCAAACAGTTCAGAACCACCTTTCTTAACAATATGCGTCAAGTCGTTTTTTCAAAGCCGGTCAGCATTGAGCCGGATGCCAACGCTCAGGGCAATAAACTGTCATCAGGCGGCCTGTCGCTGCTCGATGATGATGCCATCGATGACTGGATTGCCCGCTCTGATATCTCAGACAGGACCGAGTCGGCCCATTTAGAGGCGCTTGCCGGGATCGAGCAGCGCTTTTCTTTGCTGTTGGGGATGAGGATTTGGAAACAGAACAATCCTGTCGGCCCCGAGGCATTTTCCCACGCCTTTCAGGAGGCCCTAAAAGAGCTTGATATCGGCAAGACAGCCTATATGCTTTGTTGCAAGATTTTCAGGGATGTCCTTAAAAGTGGCTTGGGGGAGCTTTACCAGACCATGAACGAATACTTGGTCAAACACGGAATTTTGCCCGAGTTGCAGTATGAAATTAAGGTGCACGAGGATGCTGGCAAGTCCCCCAAGCGCCGCAAGCCAAAGGCGGATATCGATAGTGCTAGGGAATTTCTTGATGCCTTGGATGGCGAAGATGATGGCAATAATCTCTATGACCTGATCTCCAACCTGCAGTCCATCAGGCAGAAAAGCACTGCTGACAGTGCGTCAGACTTACCCAGAATAAGCACCCAGCAGCTGCTCGGTAAACTTTCGGAGTTATCGCAGCAAACGCCTGGTAGCGAAGACAAGGGCCCGATTAAAGGTGAGTTGAAGTCTCTATCGCTGCAATTGTTGGAACGGTTGGAACAGGGTGATGGTGATTATCAGTTAGGGGCAAGAGATGCCGCTGTCATTGAGGCCACGGGGTCGATTTATGATGCCCTGTATAAAGATGACATCATCACCGCCGGCGTCAAGGAATGGCTGAGTGAAGTTGAGCTGCCACTGCTGCACGAGGCGATTAAGGATGAGTCAGTATTGGCGGATAAAGGTCACATCGCTAGGGCCTTTATCAACCAGCTGGCTAAACTTGAACTTTTCAATGACGACAGTCGTGATTACATCAGTAACTCGGTAAAACGTACCATAGAAGGTTTGCTCAAGCAGGTCTCCTCCCAGCCGGGCATGAATGAGCAGTTAATGTCGTCTCTGCTGACAAAGGTCAATGCGCTGGTCAATGTGCAGAACAAGGCCTATAACGATAATTTCAGTGAGTCCCTGCAACAGTGTGAAGCTGAGACAGCACTCCCCTCGCTCAAACTCAAACAGTCAGTCGATGAACTGCCGGCACCCGAAGAATTTCAAATGCGCGAATGGCGTAAGCGTATCAGGCGTATCGAAGTGGGTGACTGGATTTTGTTTGATGCCGCTTTGCAGGAATCAAGTCGCTTGAAACTGGCCTGGGTCTCCGATAACTACAATCAATATGTATTTGTAAACATGCTCGGGCTGCTCGAAGGTACGATAGGCGTGGATGAATTGGCGCGCCTGCTGAATTCAGGTGCAGCACTGTTTCTGGAAGATGCTGAAGAGCCTGCGGTGGACCGTGCTCAATACAGTATGTTGCACAAACTGCATTCCCAGCTGATGCATGAAACCACCCATGACCAACTGACAGCACTCTTGAATCGGCGTGAATTTGAAAAGCGGATGAAGGCTGAGTTGATGGACAACAGTTCAGCTGCAGAGTCGAATGCTATTTGTATTTTTGATGTCGATTATTTTGAAGTTGTGAACACGACCTTTGGTTATGACGCGGGTGACCGATTGTTGGTTGAGATTGCTGAGTTCATCGAGAAGTTTTTTGCCGGTTTCAGTCTGCTTGGCAGGGTTGGTGGCAACGAGTTTGCTGTCTTGCTGACAGACTGCACCATGCAACAGGCAATCGAAATCGTCGAAAAACAGAAGGACCAGCTGTCGAGTTATCGCTTTCAATTTGAAGAAAGCAGCACCATGGTGACACTCAGTGCCGGTATCGTTCCTATTGATCTGCAGCAACAGGATGTCACCCGCTTGTTGCAGACCGCCGAGGCGGCCTGTCGTCTGGCCAAGAGCAAGGGTGTGAATTGCATGCACGTGGTGGACGTGGATGATAACCAGATCCAGGAAACCAAACAGCTTATGGCCTGGGCCTCAAAGATCGATGACAATCTGGCCAATGATAGTCTAGTGTTGCGCTATCAGCCCATCACTCCTGTCAGTGATGAGACACTGGCTGGTCATGCCGAGATACTGCTGGGGGTCACGGATGAAAGCGGCTCATTGGTCTCACCCGAACCCTTTATTCTGGCAGCGGAAAAATATCGGCGCATGCCGGATATCGACCGCTGGGTAGTGAAGAATATCTTTGCCTACCTGAATGCCAATCCCCATGTGGTGGATACTATTGGCGGGGTGGCGGTCAATCTGTCCGGACTGTCGGTCAATGATGAAAGTTTTATACCGTTTATTCTTGAGCAGATAGAGGCGCTGGAAATATCCACTGATTACATCACCTTTGAAATTACCGAAACGGCCGGGATAGAGTGTCTCTCCAGCGCGGCCGAGTTTATAAATGAGATAAAGAAGACAGGTTGCAGTTTTTCTCTGGATGATTTCGGCACCGGCATGTCGACCTATTCCTATCTGAAAAACCTGCCGGTGGACTTTATAAAGATCGACGGCTCTTTTGTGCGTGACATAGAAAATAATGACAGTGACAGAGCGGTGGTGAAATCGATCACCGAGATTGGTCACTTCATGGGCAAGAAAATCATTGCCGAATGTGTCGAAAGGGAATCCACCATTAATCTGTTAAAGAGTATGGATGTGGATTATGTGCAAGGCTATGCCATCGCCCGGCCAAAACCGCTGATGAGTCTCATAAGCTAAAATTTTTAATGCTGCTATGCTGCTATGCTGCTACCTGTTTTGCGTTGCTTTGAAGACGGCGGTTTCAGGATGGAAGGCAACCCAGGCAAACCAGAAAGCAGTGATGCCGGGCAGTGGTTTGCCGGCAGCATCAGTCACTCGTGCACTATGACTATTATGATTGTAGTAGATAACTAGCGCTTTGCCGTTGACGTTATCTTTTATGACGCCATCAGTACGGCTCAGCTCGGCAAAGGGATAGGCCTTGAACTGGCCATCGACCTCTAGACCTAATACTCTTTCCTTGGGGTGAAAGCGTGGATCGCGATGCGATACCGGAAAGTAAATCCCCTGGCTGTTTTCGTAGCCGGCATAGGGGTCTCGCTTGTAGTCGCGTGAATAACCGGTGTCGCTGGAAAGTACCAGTGTCTGTGGATGATGTTTCAGCCAGTCGACCCAGCTAGTGTGCTGCAGTGAGATCAGTTTAAGCCTTGTATCTTTCATCGGGCCGGACACTGACCGTGTCAGCAGTTGCGACCAGAGTGATTCTGTTTCACGATCATAGAGTAAGACATCACTGTTGTAGAGCAGCCCAGAAACGCCGAAGCTGAGTTTTTTGCCACCGGCATGGGCTGTAAAGGCCACGCCGGTACCGCATAAGGGGCAGTATGTTACGACCACCGCTTCACCTCCAATCTCATCATTGACGATTTCATGCCAGTTCATGATTGAAATGGGGTAGGCCTTGCTGATGCCGTTGCGATGCAGGCCCAAAACACGGTCTTGTGCTTTGACATGGCTAGCCTGATCGGCACTGACAAAAATGGGTTCATCTATAGACGGGATACCATCACGTGGTGGGCCGCCCTGATGGATTTCATTGCTGGGGATGCTGCTGTTGTTTATATCAAAGTCATTGAACGACCCTGACGCCAGGCTTCGGGACAAGATCACGCTTGTTGCCAATAGGGTTAGTAAAAAACCGAGTCGCTTGCCAGCCTGTTTTTTCATTGGATGCGGTGCTCATTAAGGGCTTGTTAGTCTAGTCGCGACACAGCAGTGAACCTTACACTGGCTGATATTGGATCAGGTGGGTTTATTATTGGCTGGGCTCCACAAACCTGCTGTCTAGCATTACAAAGGTCGGCTGAATTTCCCTGACAAGGAGTGGCTTAAGGTTTGTTCCGCAATCATTGCGGTTGCGCAAGCTCAAGCTCAAACGGGTAACTAACCACCTCTTGGGCAGGGGCGTAGATGAGTTCGACGCTTTTTGCCGTGCCTGTAAAACCGACATTGGCGTACCAGCCGTTGTCATCTTTTTGGATATTCAGCTGGCTGGGGCCAATGTATTGGCCTGCTTGATTAAGGACTCGGAAGTTCACCAGTTTGTCGCGGCCCTTAAGAATTCGGAAGCCGAGCAGGCCGGACTTGATGCTGTTGAGTTTGATGCCAATAACATCGTTTTCCAGTTGTTTGCCCAGTTCAGGTTTGCCGAAATCGAGGCTCTCCAGTGCGGTGGGCAGGCGTAGCCGGACCTTGCCGTCTAGCCGACGCAGGGCGCTGGCATCATCGCGGTAGCGGGCGCTGAAGTTGCCGTTGCCTTCCAGGT
>CAMYNQ010000106.1 GCA_947259785.1 uncultured Chromatiaceae bacterium
ATCCGGAAAAGATTAAATCTTTGAACCTGGATAAAACACCCAGCGTCGGCGGTCGGCTGGAAGGCATTAAGGGCCAGTATCTGATCTTTGATACCGGCGTGATCAATATCCGTAAATACGGCGGCTACCTGGTCGAATTGGTGGTCTAAGCGGCAATGGAAAAACAATCCCCGCAGCTCATCGTCAATGCGATTGTGTTGCGCTATGACAATGTGCTGTTGCGTAAACGTGAGATCGAAGGTGAAGACCAATGGGTCTTTCCCGGAGCGGAACTGTTTAAGGACGAACCGCTGCTCACGCACCTCGGCCAAGTGGTGGAACATCAGACCGGTTATCATATCGACAACGCCTGCATCTACCAGGTCTACGATGTGTTTCCCAAAGACAGCGATGCGCATTGGGTGGTGATGGATTTCGAAGCCAAACTGGCGGGCGGGGAACTCAAGGTCGGTGAAGGGGTGCTCGATGTGGCCTGGGTGAGTAATCACGCGGCCAAGTTGATGCCCATCGAAAAAAACACCCTGGAGTTGCTGGTAGACTTGCGGATATTTGATCCTAAGCCCCACTGATTCACAATCAGTTCCTTAGTTATTTCGCGCAACGGAGGCCGCGTGCAGTCGATTATCCAAATCCGCAATCTCACCAAGACCTATGCCTCCGGTCTAAAGGCACTCAACAATATCAATCTCGATATTAAACGGGGCGAGATCTTTGCGTTGTTGGGGCCAAACGGCGCCGGCAAGACCACATTGATCAGTGCCATCTGCGGTATCGTCTCGCCCAGTGAGGGCAGTGTGCATGTCGATGGCCATGACATCATCGACGACTTTCGTGCCGCACGATCAATGATTGGTTTGGTGCCGCAAGAACTCGCCACCGATACCTTTGAAAGTGTGTGGGCCACTATCAATTTTAGTCGTGGCCTGTTTGGTAAGGCCTCCAGTCCCGCGCACCTGGAAAAGATTCTGCGTGATTTGTCTTTGTGGGACAAAAAGGATGCCAGGATCATGACCCTGTCCGGCGGCATGAAGCGCAGGGTATTGATCGCCAAGGCCTTGTCACACGAGCCGACGATTTTATTTCTCGATGAACCCACCGCCGGTGTCGATGTAGAACTGCGGCGCGATATGTGGGAGATGGTGCGCAAGCTGCGCGAAAATGGTGTGACCATCATCCTCACCACCCACTACATCGAAGAGGCGGAGGAAATGGCCGATCGCATCGGTGTGATCAACAAGGGCGAGATCATCATGGTCGAAGAAAAGACCGCCTTGATGAATCAGCTAGGTAAAAAACAGTTGGCCTTGACCCTGCAACACCCGCTCAAGCGCATTCCAGACGAATTGGCTGAACATGCCCTGGAGTTATCGGCGGATGGCAACGTGCTCACCTATACCTTTGACAGCCAGCAGGATCAGACCGGTATTCCCGAATTGTTGCGCCAACTCAGCCAGCACGGCATCGACTTCAAGGACCTGCACTCCAGTGAGTCGTCCCTGGAAGATATCTTTGTCAGCCTGGTGAAGGAAGAGTCATGAACCTATACGCGATTCGCGCCATCTATCGATTTGAAATGGCCCGCACCTGGCGCACCCTGATGCAGAGTATCGCCTCGCCCATATTGTCTACCTCGCTCTATTTTATTGTCTTTGGTGCGGCCATCGGTTCGCGTATGGGTGAGATCGACGGCATCGCTTACGGTGCCTTTATCATTCCCGGCCTGCTCATGCTTTCGCTGCTGAGTGAGAGCATTTCAAATGCCTCGTTTGGAATCTACTTTCCCAAGTTCACCGGCACGATTTACGAGATCCTCTCGGCGCCAGTCTCACCGTTTGAAGTGGTGATGGGTTATGTCGGTGCAGCGGCCTCCAAGTCGATCATCCTCGGCTTGCTGATTTTGGCGACGGCGCGCCTATTTGTCGATTACGAGATCGCCCATCCGATTTGGATGATGGGCTTTTTGATGCTCACCGCCATCACCTTTAGCCTGTTTGGATTTATCATCGGGCTGTGGGCCGATGACTTCCAAAAACTGCAGGTGATTCCATTGATGGTGATTATGCCCTTGACCTTCCTCGGTGGTGCCTTTTATTCCATCAACATGCTGCCAGAGCCTTGGCAAACGGTCGCTTTGTTCAACCCGGTGGTTTATCTCGTCAGTGGCTTTCGTTGGAGCTTTTACGGCATTGCCGACGTCAATGTCGGTGTCAGCCTGGCGATGATCTGTTTCTTTTTGCTGGCCTGCCTAACGGCCGTCTGGTGGATATTCAAGACGGGCTATCGACTCAAGAGCTAGCCGAGCTTGGGCAATAGCTCAGCGGGCAGGGTATAGGTCTTTGTCTCGCCATCCACGGGTGATGCAAACGCTAGGTAACAGGACGTCAGGCACAGGTCTCGCGTGTCATCTTGTTCGGGGCCACCAAACAAGCGGTCGCCAACTATGGGAAAACCGGCCTCTGACAAATGGCGGCGTATCTGGTGTTTTCGACCGGTCTCAATCCTAATTTCAAGCAATGATTGATTGAGCTTGTCGTCATAGCCCAGGCGTTTGGCATGGCTGACGGCCGGCTTGTCTTCGATGGCGGAGTCCAGCGTTTTATGGTCGGGAAAGCAGCCATGCACACAGGCCTGGTAGTGCTTTTCGATCCGGCGGGCCTGGAATAAATTGGCAAAATAGGCGGCGATCTTTTTCTGGTGGGCAATGATCACCAGGCCGGTTGCCGCGCGGTCCAGTCGGTGAACGATAAACGCAGGGCGTTGCGGCGCCAGGTGTTTCTCCACCCAACGATTAATGGTGCAATGGTCGCCCCACTTGGAACCCTGGCACAACATGCCATAGGGTTTGTGCCAAATGCTGAAAACCGTTTCATCGGCGATCAAGATCGCATCGTCTGGCTGTTGCTGCTGCAGCTTTTCATCGTAGTAGATATGCAGCGTGTCGCCCATCTGTAAGGGCTTGTCTGCGCGTCGAATACGCTGAGTATACTTCCCTCTCGTCAACCACACAGCGCCCTTGGTCATGGCCTGTTTGATGCGCTGCTTACTCAGGTCAGCGTTTTGCTGTAGCAGCTCCACCGCCGTGGTATTGGCCGCATCGATCTCTATGTGTTTTTCAAACTTCATGCAATCTACTTCTTGGCTAGGTGGATATGACTCTGAACGAAAAAATCGTTTATGAACAGTGGGGAAGGAGAGATTCTAGCGCAGAGAATGGGTTCATGGCTCAATCAACAAAAATAATGTCGTTTTATTTCAGAGTATTCTGGTCTACTTTTTTTGGCGGGAGCATTTCAGCTTTTCCCTGTAGTGATATTTCCACCCAACTATTAGGAGAAATTGCATGAATGATAAGAGTTCTGGTGATACCGATACCGTCATTGTTCTGGGGGCTTGCGCCGCGGTTTCGATAGTAGGATTCCTGGCCAACGTATTGTTTCTCGCTTAGCCGGTTGTCTGATAGAGAAAGTGAAGGGCTGCAGGACGCAGCCCTTTTCTGTTTCTAAAATCGCACGCGTATTGAATAAAGACGGACCTTTATCCGTCTGTTCCCGCTAAGACCGCTTCCAGAGCGTGTACAAGCGCTTCGCATTTCTGTGGATCAAGCGCATCGGGGTGGGGCGAGGCAAACTCACCCGAGTCATTATCGAAATACTTACCCGACGCCGCTGAAAATTCATCTGCCAACGCTGCCCGGGTCAGTATCTCCGAACCGATGCGGATATCCTTGCCGGCCGTATTAAATCCTTCTTTCACCATCTTGGTACCGAGCAAGGAGCCAGGATTCACTGCAATGATGGCTGGCCCTTTGTCCTTGAGCGACAAGGCCAAACTGCGAGACCATATGGTCAGCGCCAGTTTGCTTTGTGCATAGGCATCGAAGTCATCGGGCAATTTGGCTCGTCCAGCCAGTGCTTCGAGATCGACAGGCGCCTGAGCCGCGGATGATAGATTGACTACCCGACTAGAAGCCCCTAGCAAGGGCATTAGTTTTTGTGTCAGCAGAAAGGGCGCAAGCGTATTGACCGCAAAGCGTGCATCCAATCCATCTTGCGTGATGGGCTTGGGTGTTTTAAATACACCCGCGTTATTGATCAACACATCAAGACTCGCGTGCTTTTTACTCACAGCCTGGGCAAACGCATCTACATCCGCCATGCTGGACAGGTCAGCGATATAGTTTTCAATCGGTTCTCCCTGTGTGAGCGCAGAGAGTGTCTTTTCCGCCTCCGCCAGCTTGGCCGGATTACGCCCGTGCAGCAAAACATGGTGGCCTTGGGCAACCAACATCTTGGCGGTTTCCAGGCCGATGCCATCGGTCGAACCCGTAATAAGGATGGTTTTTTTCATGATGTTGTCTCTCTACTTATCTGGCTAGTGCAGAGTACATGTTTTTGATATTTATTCCCTCCCCCTTGACGGGGGAGGGCTAGGGTGGGGGTGAAATGATTAACATTAACTATATTAGAAACTATTGCTCTCTGACCCTGTTTTTCGACCCTGTTTTTCCCAACACCCACCACATCACCCCATCACCGAATGTGGGCGTAGGGTGCGCATTGCGCACCATTGGAGGTTCGGTGGTCACCCGGCGAAAAACGGGACGGGTTTCAGTTAGTACCGGAATTTAGAGGGCGGGTGGTGGATAAATGATAGGAAGGTGCGCGGTGCGCACCCTACATGGCTCGTCCAGCCAGTGCTTCGAGAACGACAGGCGCTTGAGCCGCGGATGACAGATTGACTACCCGACTAGAAGCCCCTAGCAAGGGCATAAGTTTTTGTGTCAGCAGAAAGGGCGCAAGCGTATTGACCGCAAAGCGCACATCCAATCCATCTTGCGTGATGGGCTTGGGGGTTTTAAAAACTCCTGCATTATTGATCAACACATCAAGATGCGCGTGCTTTTCAGCCACAGCTTTGGCAAGCGCATCTACATCCGCCATGCTGGACAGATCAGCGATATAGCTTTCAACCGGTTCTCCCTGTGCTAGCGCAGAGAGTGTCTTTTCCGCATCCGCCAGCTTGGCCGGATTACGCCCGTGTAGCAAAACATGGTGACCTTGGGTAAGCAACATCTTGGCGGTTTCCAGGCCAATGCCGTCGGTCGAACCGGTAATGAGGATGGTTTTTTTCATGATGTTGTCTCGCTACTTGTCTGGCTAATGCAGAGTACATGTTTTTGATATTTATTCCCTCCCCCTTGACGGGGGAGGGCTAGGGTGGGGGGGGCATGTTTAACATTAGCTGTATTAGAAAATATTGCTATCTGCCCCGGTTTTAGCTGGCGGAACATCCCTACCGCGCCATCATTGACTGGGAGTTAAGCGAACTGGAATTCCAACTCACGGCAGGTTTCAAGTGGGATACATGCGGAGGTATCTTTGGGATAGGGCTAACGGAGAACGTGCGGAATTTTGGTAGCACGCCGGATATTGGTTTGCATTTTACCTGGGGCATGGTGCGATGAACGATCACTCTTAGTGATACAGCCCTGTGTGTAGTTGACCAATATACAATATAGGTATAAGTTGACAGCCCTGCTAGGTTTTCTCATGTTGTTCTAGCATTCTTTGCTCAAACAACAAAGTGAGGATATATATGCTATTTCGCTCTATACACAGAAAGCTTCTTCTCGCGCTTATTTTTTTATTGGCTAGCGCTCCAAATCATGCAGCACTAACCAATGGCAGTTTAAACGGCACTGCTTTAGATAGCATCTCAGGATTAGAATGGGTGCACTTGGGTAGGACTCAAAGCTTGTCATTTAACGATGTCATGGCCAGCACCTGGATCAATGATCATGGGTTTACCTTTGCAACTGAAGCACAAGTGCGTGAGCTCTATGAGAATTTGAATATTGGCATTAATAATGGCCTTAAAGAGGCTTACTATGATGGTGCCACTCAAATTAACTCTCTCCTTGGTGCTACTGGTTACTATTTTACTGGCAATGGGGTTAACTCATCATCACGCGGCTACTACGACGTTGATGAAATTAACTATACACGCAGACTCGCTGAGTCGATTCGGTGCACTAATTGCCCTATAAATTGGCAAGGCTCGTACAATCTTGGTGGTGCTAAAATTTCTGCTGCTGCTCCAATGACTTTTGACCCTGCTCTTGCTCCAAAGCCTTCTTTTTTTACCGGGCAGTATTATGCGGGTTACTGGCTAGTTCGAAGTGTGAACGTAAATACTAAACCAGAAGCGGATGCCGGTCTAAATCAAACAGTTGTCGCTGGGAACACCGTCCATCTAGACGGAACGGGAAGCAGTGATGCTGACGGGGACTCATTAAGTTATCAATGGAGCATTGAGGTACCGCTGGGCAGTCAAGCTGCGCTAATAGGTGATAACACTGCTTTCCCAAGTTTTGTTGCAGATGTCCCAGGCATCTATGTACCGGCCTTGGTTGTTAATGATGGTACTGAAGACAGCTACACAGGAACTGTCACTATTACTGCCATTTCAGTGCTGGACGCTATCAGCAGCAAAATGATTGAAACCAGTGATGCCTGTAATGCCTTGATCGAAAGTGACATGAAGAATAAAAACATGAAAAAAACGCTTTGTAATAAGCTGAGCGTGACAACAACGCAAATAGACCAGAAATTATATACAGAAGCGTTGGATAAGCTTGATAACGATATCCTAACCAAGTTTGATGGATGTTTCTCTACAGGAGCATCTGACAAAAATGATTGGATCGTTAACTGTGATGCACAATCATCAATTCACGGATTAACTAGTGAACTAACTCAATTACTAAGAGACTTAATGTAGTTTTTTTAGTTAGGTCAGGCGCAAATAAGCGCCTGGCTTTTTTATTGTATATAAAAATCATGCAGGTGCGCTCCACGTACCATTACGCTAAATTCTGAAAAAATCCAGGTCAGAGAGCAATACTCTCTAATATACTAGCCCGTAGGGCGGGTTAGCATAGCGTTATCCGCTGTATGTTTTTCTACCGGGTAAAAAATAGAATCGCTACCGCGATGCTTGGTGGATTACGAAATAAAACGCATTTCTAGTTCACCCTGCATCGTATTAAAGTCCTTCTGCAACCAACTCCAACCAATGTTTAACCGGAATCGCAGATTTGCTTTCCAGGTGCATGTGGCAACCGACATTGGCGGTGGCGATCACATCCGGTTGGCCGCTCATGAGTGCGCTGATCTTCCCGTTCAATAGTTTCTGCGACATGTCTTTTTGCAAAATGGAGTAGGTGCCGGCCGAACCGCAGCAGAGGTGTGAATCTGGTACTGGGGTGAGTTCAAAGCCTAGGTTACCGAGTATCGTTTCCACGCCGCCGGTGATCTTCTGTGCATGTTGCAAGGAACAGGGGGCTTGAAAGGCGACTTTCTGGTTGCGGGTATTCAGTTCAAGCGGTGACAAATCTTCTGCGGCGATGATTTCACTGGGGTCTTTGGCCAGGCTGGCAATCGTTGCTGCTTTCTCCGCGTAGTCAGGATCGTTCTTGAGCAGCTCACCATAGTCTTTGACCACTGCACCACAACCACTGGCGGTGACGATGATGGCTTCGCAGCCGCTTTGGATGTAGGGCCACCAGGCATCGATGTTACGGCGCATGAATTCCAACCCGGCTTCATGCTCGGTCATGTGGTAGCTGATGGCACCACAGCAGCCGGCTGAGGCTGCGGTGATCAGTGTGATGCCCAGTTTATCCAGGATCTTTGCGGCGGCATCGTTGGTGCCGGCCTTGATGACGGATTGGGCACAACCGGCCAGCACCAGCATCCGGCGCTTGTGCTGGTTCGTGGGCCATTGCGCTTGGGTTTGTGTCTCGGGAATGATGCGTTTGATCGATGGCGGTAGAACGGGCTTGAAGATCTGTCCCAGCTTTAGCAGCGGTGCCATGCGTTTGGGGTAGGGCAGGATTTTCAGTAAGGCTTTGCGGGTGATGCGATCTTGCAGCGGTCGCTCTACACGTTGGTCAACAAACTCACGGCCGATCTCAAGCAAACGGCCGTATTGCACACCGGACGGACAGGTGGTTTCGCAGGCGCGGCAGCTGAGGCAACGGTCCAGGTGCATTTGTGTCTTGGCCGTCGCTTCATGGCCCTCAAGCATCTGCTTGATGAGATAGATGCGGCCGCGCGGCCCGTCTAGTTCATCACCCAGTTGTTGATAGGTTGGACAGGTGGCGGTGCAAAAACCGCAATGCACACAGTTACGCAAGATGGCATCCGCCTCCTTACCTACCTCGGTGTCTTTAATAAAATCTGCCAGTTCTGTTTGCATTGTTTTATTTGTTTAGGAGCCTGCTTTGAGTTAGCCGAATTCAAAATACCTGTAGGGTTGATGGTGTTATTCAGGCGCTTGTCTTCCCGCATGATTTACGCGCCGTGGACCATGTTATTGTAATCCAGGCATTTTAAACAGCGCTGAATCGTACGGGCTTTATGGGGCAGTGTGATTATGAATTAGGCGTTAGCGCGTTTTAGGCGCGTTGGTTAAAGCGCAATTAGGTATCAGCCGATTAGGTGGACTATGAACGATGTATTTAAACAGCTTAAACGCCATGCCTTGATCTATACCGTCCTCTACCTGGCGGTGTTTTCCCTGCTCTATGCCTTTTACGGTCTGGCGGGGGAGTACGGCATCTCGGTGGCCTATTTCACCCGTGACCCGGCGATTACCCTCTACGGCCATCCCTTTGTAGGGGTGATCTCTCATATCGGTATCATCTTTTGGTGTGCGGCCATGGCGATCTGTTTTTTCGCGGCCTATGTCTTGTTTAAGGCGGGGGTGGAGCGGTTGCCGGCGTTCCTATTTTGGTCGGGCCTGTTTACCGGCTGGTTGATGCTGGATGATTTTTTCATGTTTCATGAATATGTCTTTCCCGAATCGTTTGGCATTCCACAAGAGGCCATCATGATCACCTATGTGGTCTTGATGCTGATCTATTTTTTTCGGTTTGGCCGCTTGTTGCTGAGCCTTGAATACACTACGTTGCTCTTGGCTTGTGGCTTCTTTGCCTTTTCCGTCGCTACGGATATGTGGATGGCGCAGAGCGATCTTCAGTTCCTGGTGGAGGACGGGGCGAAGCTGTTGGGTATCGTGACCTGGCTGATGTTTTTTTCTCGCACCGGTTACGCAAAGATCATGTCGATTACTAAATAGTCTAGTGTTGATGCTGGTTTGACGGCATACCGACCCGGTAGTGTTTCATGGTCGGTTTATCTAAGCGATACATCTTGCCCTTGGCTGCGGCCTCGCAAATTATTTGATTATCTTTGTCCAATGACTGGCAGGCCTTCATCGCCCATTGTTCATCGAAGTCGGCAAGCTTTTCGATTGCACCTTCAATGCACAAGGCCTGGTCATGTTCGTTACCGTAGGCGCAGATGGCTTTGAGCATGTCGGGGCGGGCCTTTACCAGCGGCGTGTAGGCGGCGCCCAGGCCGTGAAAACAGCCCATCTTTTCGTTGGCTGGCAGTTGTGAGCACAGCACCATCAGGTGGTCTAAACCCAAGCCACGCTCTTCTTTAACATAGGTGACGATATATCGATAACAGGCGGCAGGGTAGGCGGGGTGCTGGTTACAGGGGTAGTTTGAACCCCAGCGTTCCACATCGGCCGGGCGCGAGCCATTGGCATCGCTGTTGTCTGTGTACTGCATGTAAACGCCGGTCGCACAGTAATAGTCCATGCCTTCTTCTTTAAAGCGGCTGCATGCGCTGAGTGAGTCGCCGATGTTGTGGTCGGTGGAGAGCATCAAGGCGTGCCCCATGGCATGGGCGCAGTTGCCGCGTTTGTGCATGTCGGACATTTGGTCTTCATAACAGAAGCCTTCCATCTTTTGGATCAGTCGATCGATGTCCGGCTTAGCGTGGTGGTCATGGTGAGATGCTGGATGTTCCTGCCCATGGCCATGAAAGCCTGCCATATCTTGCATTGGGTCATCGGAGAAGGCTTCGCCGATCGCGCCGTGCATGCAGGCGTTGGTGCAGCTGTTGCCACAGATCTGGAGGGTTTTATTGATATCCCGTTCCTTGCGGAAAATGGCACGGCCTAATTCATGCGCCTGGCGGTGGCAGGTGGTTTCGGTGGTATCGAGAAAATCCAGAATTGCCTCGGCTGGCATCAGCTCGACATATTTGGCAA
>CAMYNQ010000107.1 GCA_947259785.1 uncultured Chromatiaceae bacterium
TTCGTGCGCTGGTTGATACCATCATCGACGGTATTATTGTGATCGATGCCAAGGGTCTTATTCAGAGCCTTAATCCTGCGGCGGTCAGCTTGTTTGGTTACTCGCCCGATGAAGTGCAGGGTCAGAATATTAAGATGCTGATGCCGGCGGACTATGCCCATGAGCACGATGGTTATCTGCACAATTACCTGACGACAGGAGACAAAAAAGTCATCGGCATTGGCCGTGAAGTGACCGGTAAACGTAAGGACAGCACCACCTTTCCTATGGAGTTGGCCGTCAGTGAAATGGAGGTCCATGGTGAACGCATGTTCACTGGCATTGTGCGTGATATTACCGAACGCAAACGGGCTGAGATCGAACTTCAGGCCAGCGAAAATCGTATTCGTGCACTGTTCGATACCATTGTTGATGGCATTATTGTGATCGATGCCAAGGGTCTTATTCAGAGCCTCAATCCTGCGGCGGTTAGCTTGTTTGGTTACTCGCCCGATGAAGTGCAAGGCCAGAATATTAAGATGCTGATGCCGGCGCACTATGCCCATGAACATGATGGCTATTTGCACAATTACCTGACGACGGGAGATAAAAAGGTCATCGGCATAGGCCGTGAAGTGACCGGTAAACGTAAGGACAGCACCACCTTCCCCATGGAATTGGCCGTTAGTGAAATGGAGGTCAATGGTGAGCGCATGTTCACTGGCATTGTCCGAGATATTACTGAACGAAAAAAGGTGGAGCAGATGAAGACAGAATTCATCTCCACCGTCAGTCATGAACTGCGGACACCGTTGACCTCAATCAGTGGCGCCTTGGGTCTCGTTCTGGGCAAGGCCGCTGGAGAACTGCCGGAAAAGGCACAGCTTATGCTGGAGATGGCTGCACGCAATAGCGAGCGCCTGACACTGTTGATTAACGATATTCTCGATCTGGAGAAAATTGAGGCCGGTCGTCTCGAATTCGAGTTTAAAATTGTGGACCTGATTGCCCTGGCAGCACGCGCACTGGATGATAATTACGGCTACGCTCGCAAACACCAGGTGCGACTGATGTTAAATTGTAATCTCATACAGGCGCCAGTGCGGGCTGATGAACACCGTCTATTGCAGGTGTTTTCTAATCTTATTTCCAATGCAGTGAAATTCTCGCCCGAGGGCGATACAGTTGAGATTTGCGTGGCTGCACATGATTCAGGTTTCAGGGTCGAGGTGCGGGATCATGGTGCGGGTATTCCGCAAGCGTTTCGTAGCCAGATATTTCAGCGCTTTGCCCAGGCCGACAGTTCTGATACCCGGCAGAAGGGCGGTACCGGCCTGGGTTTGAGTATAACCAAGGCCATTGTCGAGCGTCACCATGGCGAAATCGGTTACGAGTCGGAGGCCGGTGTGGGCACCGTTTTCCATTTTGATCTGCCAGCTTGGAGTTCCGTGAACGAGGCCGATAGATCTGTCCTCGGCATGCGAGCGTTGATCTGTGAAGACAACCCGGATGTCGCTCACATTTTGGCTGATATGCTTGAACCAGAGGGTTTGGTCTGTGATATCGCCGCCTCTGCCAGCGGCGCAAGAACATTGTTAGGCCAGCATGCCTACCGCTTGATGCTGTTGGATTTGAGCCTGCCGGATGTCGATGGCCTGATATTTCTACAAGAGTTGCGTGAAGATCCAACCACCGCACAGCTACCGATTATTGTTGTTTCAGGCCGCGCCGACGAGGGACGAGATACTTTCCGTGGTGATGCCGTCACCGTGGTTGACTGGATACAGAAACCGGTGGATCAGAAACGCTTCAAGCAGGCACTGCAGGAAGCACTGTGCCGTGTGACACGACCGCGTATACTGCATGTCGAAGATGACCCAGACATTGTCAATGTCACCCAAGTGTTACTTGAGGAGCTGGCCGATGTTTCGCACGTTAATAGCCTGCACGATGCGCGTCAGGTGTTGGCGAATCAAGCTTTTGATCTGGTTGTGCTTGATCTGGGGCTGCCAGATGGCTCCGGCCTGGAGCTACTGGATGAGATCAAGGGACGTTGTCCCGTTGTGATCTTCTCGGCGCAGATCCCTAACCGAGACATCACTGAACAGGTGGTCGCCGCACTGACTAAATCCGTCACCAGCAATGAGCAATTACTGGTAACCATTAAAAACTGCTTGAACATGAGTGAGGTTACAGAAAGATGAGTAAGGTGTTTCAGGTTCTCTATGTGAGGGATGAACTCGATATTTGCGCTGTGACAGAATTCACTCTTGAAGATGAAGGCTTTGTGCTGACCTCCAGTGCAATATTGGAGCGTGGCAGTGACTGATAAACAGATAACCGCGGCGGACAAACTCCGTGCCCTGCAGCAGAGCTTTGCAACGCAGCTGCCTGAGCGACTGGCAACCATTCGGCACCTTTGGGTGGCGCTGCAGGACAACTCTGTCGAAGCAGAGTCGTGCAGGGAACTGTATCGAATGATCCACAGTCTGGCCGGCTCGGCAGGCACCTTTGGCTTTCAGCGTCTCGGCCAGGCGGCGCGGCAGCTTGAAGAGTTTCTGATGCACTTGAACGATGCCGCTTACAGTGATGCGGAAAGTGTGGCGACCATTGACAGCGGCCTGAATCAACTCGATGCGCTGGCCAATAGTGGACCTGATAATGCTTACGCAGAGTCATCTGCAATCACTTCTCAAGTGGCGGCTGATACAGATCACAATAGGACCTTGGTATATGTATTAGAGGACGATCACCTGTTGGCGCGGGAGATTGTTAGCCAGCTGGAGCATTTTGGTTACGCAGCAGTCTCATTCCCCTCAACCACTGACATTATCCTGGCTCAGCAAGCGCACCCAGCCGACGCGTTCATCCTGGATATTGCGTTACCAGAGGGGGAGCAAGAAGGCACACGCATTGCGCCACAGTTGCAAGCACTGGCTAAGTCGACGGTTCCCTTGATTTTTATCTCGTCGCGCGACGACTGGGATGCCCGTCTGTCGGCATTGCGCGCGGGTGGCAGTGCCTACTTTAAAAAACCATTGGATTTTTCCGCCCTGGTGGAAAAATTGGATCGCCTCCGTGGCGTTGACTCGGCGGAGCCTTTTCGAGTACTGATTGTTGAGGATTCAGTATTGTTGGCCGAACATTATGCGGCAGTCTTGCAGGCTGCCGGCATGAAAACGGATGTCATTCATGATCCTGCGCGACTACTTGATGTCATGTCTGAATTCGGGCCTGAGCTCATTCTCATGGATTTGTACATGTCAAGTTGTTCAGGTATCGAGGCCGCACAAATTATCCGCCAGCATGCGGCCTATCAGGGGCTGCCCATCGTCTATCTTTCGACCGAGACCGGTTTAAATCAGCAACTCGACGCACTCAAAATGGGGGGCGATGATTTTCTGCAGAAGCCCATTGGTGATGCCCATTTGGTGGCGGCGGTCAGTATCCGGGCGCAACGGTTTCGTGGTTTGAACACCTTAATGACATGCGACAGCCTAACCGGGCTGTTGAATCATATCTCCCTGAAACTCACGCTGGAAAGTGAACTGGCATTGTTGCTGCGACAAGAGGGGACACTTAGCTTCGCCATGCTGGATATCGATCATTTCAAGTCAATCAACGATGGTTACGGACATCCGGTGGGCGATCGGGTGATTAAAAGTTTGGCCCGCCTACTCACGCAGCGGTTGCGCAAGTCAGATACTGTTGCTCGCTATGGGGGCGAGGAGTTCGCGGTGATTTTTCCAAATACGACCGCTGAGGAAGCGCATGCATTGATTGATGAACTGCGTCAGAGTTTCTCGAAAATCGTGTATAGCCAGGAGAATGAAGAATTTGCCGTCACTTTCAGCGCTGGCATCGCCACTGCACCGCCTCATGCTGATGTGGCGAGTCTGATTGAGGCAGCAGACAAGGCCTTGTATGAAGCCAAACATGGCGGTAGGAACCAAGTGGTTGTTAATTAACACCGCATCGTGCTTCATGAAGCCATTGTTAAGAGTATTCTCTATTTCAGATTAGATAGTCTGTTTTATTTTAAGCAATATTGAATATTCACGTTGCTTCACTTAAATTGCCAGGATATCCAGTCCACGAGCACAATTTATAATGATTTTTATTGAGAGTGATTCGGCCATGCGTGCCTTCGGTGCCAGGGTGGCCGAAATCTGTCCGCCGCGTTGTGTAATCTATTTGTTTGGCGAATTAGGGGCAGGCAAGTCCACCTTTGCCCGTGGTTTTCTTCATGCCCTTGGTCATGATGGGGCGGTGCGCAGCCCAACCTACACCTTGGTTGAGCCTTATGAGCTGGCTTCGGCCCAGGTTTATCATATGGATCTATACCGCCTGGCTGATCCTGAGGAGCTGGAGTTCTTGGGCCTGCGTGATTGGCTGGAGCAGGACGCGGTTTTGCTGGTTGAATGGCCGCAAAAGGGCAAGGGGGTGCTGCCAGAGTCTGATCTGGTGATCGAAATTAATTATGCCGGTACCGGCAGGGAGATATATTTGCATGCAAACGTTGAGACTGGGCAGCAGATCATCGAAAAACTGGCTGATTTGAACGATAATTAAATACTAAAGGTTTTTTCATTGCTGACGAAAAAACAATGGTAAAGCGGGGATAATTTGTCTTTTTTCTAGAAAAATATTGTATCCTCATGGAAATTATGAGAAAAATGTATAACTGTTTTTTGAGGGGTAAATTGATGCCTCGAGGAATGACAATTCAAGGGGGAGGGATCATGCGGCAATTGCTCTGTATGCTGTTGCTATGCGCCCTGCCTTTGTCTGCCAGCTGGGCGCTAAGTACTGTTAAATACAACAGCTTACGTGTAGGTCAGCACGATAACCAAACTAAAGTCGTGTTAGACCTGGCAGGCCCAATCAAGTACAAATACTTCGCTCTCTCCAAGCCTGACCGTTTCGTGGTCGATTTGATCGATGTCGTCGGAACTGGTAATAAACCCAAGATCAATTATGCCAACACGGCAATTAAGAATATTCGTTCCGGTATCCGTAACGGTAATGATTTACGTCTGGTTCTAGAGCTTAAGCAATCGCTTAAAGGCAATGTATATTTGCTGAAACCCGCAGCAGGCAAGGGCAATAGGCTGGTCATTGAGTTGCTGAGCAAGTCATCCAAACCTGTTCAGCGGGTCGCCAAGGCCCCGGTTAAAAGAACAGTACAACAAGCACAAGCGGCAATTGCTCCCAAGATTAAGAAAAAACAGTTGATTGTTAAACAGCAGCAACGAGACATTATTATTGCCATTGATGCCGGCCATGGTGGTATTGACCCTGGAGCCAAGGGGCACAAGGGTACACGTGAAAAAGATGTGGTATTGGCCATTGCCCGCAAACTGGAAAAGCTAGTTAAGAAGGAAGATGGCATGCGGCCGTTGATGATTCGTGATGGTGATCATTTCATTAAACTCGCGAATCGCAAAGAAAAAGCGCGCAAACACAAGGCGGATTTCTTTATTTCTATACATGCTGATGCCTTCCCTGACAAGCGTGCCAAGGGCGCTTCTGTTTATGCCTTGTCACAGCGCGGTGCCACCAGTGAGGCAGCCAAGCTGCTGGCCAATCGTGAAAATGCCTCCGATCTGGTCGGTGGTGTCAGCCTGGATGACAAGGACGATATGCTGGCCTCGGTGTTGCTGGATCTGTCTCAGAGCGCCACTATTGAAGATAGTCTGGATGTTGGCAGTAAGGTTGTAAAAAGCTTGGGAGGGGTGGCTAAATTGCACAAGCGTACTGTTCAACAGGCTGGATTCGCTGTGTTGAAGTCACCGGATATTCCATCGATTTTGGTTGAGACTGCCTTTATCTCAAACCCTACTGAAGAGAGGAACCTGCGTTCCAGTGCTTATCAGCAGAAACTGGCTAGCGCTATGATGTCCGGCATTCGTAGCTATTTTATCTCTAATCCTCCGTCGGGTACCCGGATTGCTGCACGTGAGCATGTTATTGAGCGTGGTGATACACTCTCGACGATAGCCTCTCGATATCATGTCAGCCTCAAAACACTGCGTGTGGCCAATCGGCTTAAGTCAGACAGCCTGCGTATTGGTCAGGTGTTGCAGATCCCGACCCGAGACAGTTAACAGCTACAGTTAAGCCCCTCAGTCGACCGCCTTTGACGTATAATCAGGCCTGATTTTTTGCCTGATTGGAACCTAGTCGTGAAGCGTGTACATCTCCTCTCTACGAACCTTGCTAACCAAATTGCCGCCGGTGAAGTGGTTGAGCGGCCTTCGTCAGTGGTTAAAGAGTTGGTTGAAAACAGCCTAGATGCCGGTGCTGATCAGATTGATCTGGAGATTGAAAAGGGCGGTATTGCCCTGATTCGCATCCGTGACAACGGCGCCGGAATTCATCATGACGATATGAGCTTGGCCCTGAGTCGTCATGCCACCAGCAAGATTGCCAATTTTGACGATCTTAGTCACCTCAACAGCCTTGGTTTTCGTGGTGAGGCCTTGCCCAGTATCGCCTCTGTATCACGGTTAAAGGTGATGTCGCGTTATCAAGGCGAAGCCCAGGCCTGGCAACTGTCAGTTAATGGTGGTGAGACCGAACCCAAGCCCCAGCCTGTCGCTCATCCACAAGGCACCACCATCGAGGTGCGCGACCTGTTTTTTAATACGCCTGCACGACGCAAATTTATGCGCGCTGAGCGCACCGAATTCAAACACCTGGAAGACGTAGTGCGTCGCATTGGCTTGAGCCGTTTTGATGTCGGCATCAGTCTCAAAAATGAACAGAAGCAAGTGCATCAGTGGCGCGCCGCTAGTGACCAGGAAGGTCGTCGTCGTCGCATTGCCGCTATCTGTGGCAAGCCCTTTGTCGAACAGTCGGCTGAGATTGATTTTGAACGCGGTGGTTTAAGGCTATGGGGTTGGGTTGGGTTGCCAACTTTTTCCCGCAGTCAGGCCGACCTGCAATATTTTTACGTCAACGGCCGCATGGTCAAGGACAAGGTCATCGCTCATGCGGTGCGCAAGGCTTATCAGGATGTGATGTACCACGGACGGCACTCGGCTTTTGTACTCTATCTGGAACTGCCAGCTGAGGAGGTGGATGTCAACGTCCACCCAACCAAACACGAGGTGCGCTTTCGTGAGAGTCGGATGGTGCACGACTTTCTCTTTTCCAGTCTGTATCGCTCGTTGGCCGAATTGCGGCCGGGGGATGCTCAACCTCAACTTGAAAGCGTTGCCACTGAATTTGATCAACCTGTACCAGCAGCAGGTTATTTCTCGCCATCTGCACGCCCTGCAAACTCAGCCCCAGCGCCTCGCCAGACCGGCTTTGCCCTGGGTGTGCAGGAGGGCCAGGCCGCTTATCAGGGCATGCAGGCGCTTGCCAGTGCTGGAGGAGTGGTGGCTGAAATGCCCGAGTCCAAACCGGCCGAGGCACCGCCACTGGGATTTGCCCTGGCGCAACTGCATGGCATTTACATCCTGGCGCAGAATGAAAAAGGCCTGGTGCTGGTGGATATGCATGCTGCCCACGAGCGCGTTACCTATGAACGTATGAAGCAGTCCTGGGGCGAGGAGGGGATACGCCTCCAGCCGCTGCTGGTGCCAGAGTCAATGGCGGTCAGCAGCAGTGAAGCACGTTTGGCAGATGAGCATAAAGATTTTCTCAACGGCCTGGGGTTTGAGCTCGATAGCATGGGGCCGGAAACCTTGATGATCCGCTCGGTACCTGCCTTGCTGAGAAACGCCAATGCCAGGACGTTGGTGACCGATGTCTTGTCTGATTTGGCCGTGGCAGGGCAGAGCAGCCGCATTCAGGAGTGTTGTAACGAGATTTTGGCCACCATGGCCTGTCATGGTTCAGTTCGAGCCAGTCGTCAGCTCACTGTGCCGGAGATGAATGCCTTGCTACGTGATATGGAACGTACTGAGCGCAGTGGTCAGTGTAACCACGGTCGACCGACCTGGGTGCAGATGTCGATGGACGATTTGGATAAGTTGTTTCTGCGCGGACGCTAAGGCGGTTTATTCAAGCCTTTTTTGTTTGGCCTGATTTGCTCATTAACTCATCACTGATTGAATAATGGCAATATCTATCCCTGCCATCGGCCTTTGCAATATACATCGCCTCTTCAGCTTTGTTCAGGACATTGTTTGGGTCTTTGCCGTCAGTGGGAAAGATTGCAATACCCAGGCTGGCAGTCGTCTCTATCGAGTTGCCTGAGACCTCAACCGGCTGTCGAATTTGCTTCAAAATTTTCTCTGCGACAAAGGTAATATCCGCTGGGTTAGCCATATCGTTAAGAAACAAAATGAATTTGTCTTTTTCGTGTCTTGCCGCGGTGTCACCGTCACGCATACTTTTATTTAGTCTTTTTGCTATTTTCTCAAGCACTTCATCACCGGTCATGCGGCCATAGGTTTCATTTAAGGCGCTGAAATGATCCAGGTCTATGGAGACAACTGCAATAAAGCGATTATGCCAAGAGGTTCGTGCAATAGCTTGTTTCATGCGATCCATTAAAACAGTGCGGTTTGGTAGACCCGTTAGCGAGTCTTTTATTTGTAGGCTACCCATTTTTTCTATGTTTTTCTGCAGTTTTTCTTCTTGATCAAAACGCAGGATGTCGGCGTATTTGATAACGAAGAACAGGAAAAAATTGATGAATCCCAGTGTAATGGCTGTCGTCAATAATATTTTCCATTGCGAAGCAATAATCGCTTCAGTCAGCGCGGTAACATTGCTTTGAATTTCGACAACGGTTCTGTCTGTTGCGGTGCCGTCGAAGTTGATTGGCAGGTAGGTGGTCATGACAGAGCCAGAAAACTGTCCTCCATCAAATGCTATCAGCTGGTTCACATCGGCAAGTTCACTTGCGCTTTTGCCTGCGGCTGCCATGATAAAATTCTTACTCCGTTCGATGGGTTCACCAACTTTCTTCGTGGCAGAAGAAAAAATGCTGTTGCCGTCAGTGGTGTAGATTTTTATATTGATGATATTGAGATCGGAGATTAGATTTTTAATATCCATTCTCAGACGCTTATTTTCTACAGATTGGGCCAATTCAGAGCCATTCATTTTAGCTGCGGCATGAATGAAATCCTTATGCTCGGGCGCAATCGATTTGTTTATGAGTTGCAGGATATGGTGGTTGGCGCGACTTTCATGTTCAGTCAAAGCTGCAAAGCTGAAATAACGAAAACTGCCCCCCACCAAGGTCATGACGAAGATCATGGCCAATATGCTGGTAATGGTGAAGTAGCGGTGAAGTTTAAGCACGTTTACGCATTCTTTAAGTTATCGGTTGACCAAAATTAGATCGGCAATATGTAACAACTCTTTAACTTAAAATGGTTTTTGTTGAGTGGTTTGTGAGTCTGCGTCAGAGAGTTTTAAGCGGTGGCCAGCTTGCGTCTTAGCATCTTGCTTAGCGAAATCATCGCCGCTGCTAGCAGAATTGCTGCTGACAGGTAAGCCAGCCAAGCTGGCATCCATGCTTCAGTCATACTGATCTGAGCAAGGATGTCGACTTCAAAGGCAATCAGCAGGCTGTCAGTGGCCATGCCGATGGCTATGCTGCTAACGCAGATGCCGATCAGATAGGTAATCAACACGGTCTTGCCCATTTCTTTGTGGATCACACCCATGGTGGCAATATTAGTGGCGGGACCTGCCAACAGAAATACCAGTACGGTGCCGGGTGAAATGCCCGCCAGCAATAAAGCTGCGGCGATGGGGGTCGAGGCGGTGGCGCAGATATAGGTGGGAATACCCACCAATAGCATCAACAGCATAGCCGTCAGACCGCTGCCCCAATTAGCTAGAATTATGGGCGGCGCCCAGGTCTTCATTGCCGCTGCCAGCAACAGGCCAAATATCAGCCAAAGTACTAGATCGTCGACCATCTCCACCAAGCCATAACGTAGGGCACTTTTGCTGCGACTTTGAAAGCTGGTTTGGCCTTGCTCTGGGTTGTCACAGCAACTGTCTGTCTCGGGTTTAGTATGGTCACCACAACAGGCAGCGCTATCATCCTGATGATGTGCGATCG
>CAMYNQ010000108.1 GCA_947259785.1 uncultured Chromatiaceae bacterium
ACGTCTCAGATATCAATGCTCCAGCTGAAATCAGCAGCATCATTCTGGGTGAGCGCGGCACCAACAGCCCAGTGCTTTATGACCATCATAGCCTCAGCTATTTAACCGGCAATGGCGGCACCGACAAATTCAGTATCCCGATAAGCCTGCATCAGGGCGGTGATAAAACCCAGCCCTGGGAACGGACTGACTGGCAGCATGATGGACTTTATCTTTTTGAAATTGACACCCACAAGCAGGATGCTCGCCTGAGACATAGCGGCACATTGATTAGCGAACAAGCCAGCAGCACAAACAACTGGAGTTCAGGCAACTACAATGATCGGGCAGTAATTCAAGACAACGCCGTGCATTACCTGCATGATAATGATCTGATTTCTGCGGATTGGGATTCAATCACCCCATAAGACGAAAAACTTTCGGCTGCGAATGATATTCGTTTGTTTCACACTTTATAAATAAGCTGCCATTCGATGATGATGGATAAATGACTCTTATAGCCAACTACTTGCCTATTGTGATGCAATATCGTTAATGGCTTAGTAACAGAAGCCTCCATCGGTCAGAAAAAGGCTAAAGAGAGCCCAAAACAGGCATCCAACCGATTCAATCCAAACGACAGCGACGTCTACATTACCAACCGCGCTGTCCGGAAAAGACGGCACTTTGTCGCATTGTTCAAAAAAATCTCGCGACTTAGCATCATCAAGTCGAAATGGAAACCGGCCACTCACTGCCGGACTTCGTGAGCAAGGAGTTCGAAATCTTCCTCCAGTGCGGGGTGCTGGCGCACGGCTTTCTGAGGGCAAAGCTAGGGTAGTGGCAGCCACTGAGGAACCGGCAGTGGCCAAGAAAACCCTGAACCACCTAAGTCTGTCGCCCCATCCGCCACCCAGATCTCCGGCTCGTTATGGCCCGTATGATGAAGCGGATATTTACTCGATGTAATTGAGATTGAGGCCGGAAAGGGGAAGGCCGAGGGTTCCCCTTGGTCTGCACTTCCTAAAAGCGCCATTTTCAGCAATGTTTCAGTTGAAAATCAGCATAAAACGATACAAAAACCCGCCATGAACCAAACCCCCGGTTTTGGGGCGTTCAATTCCGGTCAAGATACTCTTGATTTGAGGCAAATATGGCGTTTATTCTTCCTATACTTGTACAATCAGATATTCAAAAAGCATTTAATTGTACTCGCCAGGAAGATCGTTTTTTTTAACAGTAACTCTGCCAACTTTCTTACCTGACATTCTCAATAATTCATCACCTGAAAATTCAAAACCAAGCTTTAGCGCTATTCGCGCAACATCATCTGCAGTTGATGAAGCGAGCACCTCATTTTTAAGTGCAGGTTCAGACTGCATTTTCTGTAAAAATGCCTCGAGTTGATCTAAAGCCATATTTGAAATTCCTATTCTCGCTAGCTGCCCATATATTAAACAGGATAACCATTTTACAGTAATTTTATTGCCTTTAGGTGTTACAAATACCTTCCCGAATAATTATTCTCTCTAATTTTCCAGTAAACCTTCCACGAGTCCAATAGTGATGTTCACCGCGCCCTTTTCGGCTGCTAGCTCCAGAGCAGCACGAGCATCGAGCAGGAAAGCTTCGCGAAAACGCAGACCTAATTCCCTGGCCAATTCACCAACAGCCGCGATACGCTCTTCACCTCGTTCGCACAATTCAGATACAGCCTGTTGTAAGCGCTCCCGCTCCATACCCACTGGAGCCTCCTGGCGCAAACTGCTACGCTCACCCACCAACTCGGAGGGAGAAACCCGCAGCGCCGAATCGCCAGGCATGGTCTCCAGCACCGCATTGACGGAAGAGAGCAGATTTTGCCCATAGCTCACCGCCATCTCACCCGCCTCAACCTGATGTTGCAGTGACGGTTTAGCAACAAATCAAGCAGTTAACTCCCGGAGTAAATCAACTTTTGGGGGCACTATTCCCCTATTTAATCCAGCAACGCTGCTTGTTGTACGTCAATTTGAATTACCCGCCTAGTCAGAATTACTGTCGTCTAATAAACCCTCATAGCCGTCGGTGACGAGAATGTCATTGAAGTTTTGAAACAACCGCCTAAGTGTATCGCCGTGTCCAGTTGGTTGATAAGCGTACAGAGTCATAAGGCTGGGAGAATCCCAGTCCAATCAATATTGTCTAACGGGAAAACTCGACCCCTCGCCGACTGTCGACTTTTCTTCCATAAACGACCGCCATGTCTTGTGAGTTCAACCGATCAATGCAACACATTCGCCAACTTCCACTTTTGGCCGCATTGAGTCATCTAGACGGTTCGAATAAACCTAACACTGTATGTCAAATCAAATACCGACAACTACAGCTTGCTTGTTCGAGAACTACAATCCCCGCCGCAAATTCTGTCCATAAAAAATCTCGGCCATCTCCTGTTTCACCTTCTGGTCAATCATTTTAATCTCTTTAACGGTCAGGTCGTCCGGTGAAACACCAAATAGATAGTCTTGCAAGTGACACTCTTTCAACATCATCTTGGTATGAAAGATGTTCTCCTGATAGACATTGACGTCGATCATCTGATATTTCGCTTTGGAGTCTTTAGCGATGTAGTTCTGAATGGAACTTATTTTGTGGTCGATAAAATGTTTTTTACCGCGCACATCGCGGGTAAAACCACGCACACGGTAGTCCATGGTAACGATGTCTGACTCGAAACTATGAAGCAGATAATTCAATGCCTTTAGCGGCGAGATACGACCACAGGTAGCGACATCGATATCGGCTCGGAAGGTACTGATACCGCCATGGGGATGGGTCTCGGGATAGGTATGAACGGTGATGTGACTCTTGTCCAGATGACCAACCACCGCTTCAGGCAGGGGGCCCGGCGCTTCGGTATTCGACAGTTCTTCCGCCGCGATCGATTCCTCTGAAATCAGGATGGTAACTGAGGCACCCTGCGGGTCGTAGTCCTGGTGGGCGATGTTGAGGATATTGGCACCGATGATATCTGTAACATCTGTCAGGATTTGAGTCAGGCGCTCGGCGTTATAGGCCTCATCAATATATTCGATATAGGCCTGATGCTGCTCAGGGGTGACGGCATAACAGATATCGTAAATATTAAAGCTCAGGGTCTTGGTGAGATTGTTAAACCCGTGTAGTTTCAGCTTTTTCATCTGCGTGGGCATAACGCACCCTCCTAACTATCCAACACCCCAGGCACTATCCACCAGAGGAAAAACGCGGATTATCTACCATTTTTTCCAATTTGGGCAGCTATTTTTGCACAATCGGCGGATGGTGAATCATCTGCACAGTATTGCCTCCGAGGTCATAACAATAAAAGCTGCGGGCGCCGTCGCGATGGGTGCGCGGCTCGGTCTTCATCTTGATGTCATGACCTCGTAGGAAGTCGTACCAGACACTGACTTGATCGATATCATCGATGATAAAACCAATGTGATCCAGAACCTGATCACCCGACAGATCGTAGCCTTTCGGCGCACGATGTAGGGCCAGATTGTCATTGCCAGAGCAAAGATAGACGTTATCCGGGTCGGGACGCCACTCCACCTGCATGCCCAGCAGTTCGACGTAAAATTGCTCGCAGGCCTCAAGATCGCTGACAAACAGGGCGACATGGCGCATGCCGGAGGTGGGTTTTGGCTTGATCATGCATCATCCCCTGGCGCTGCGATGATTTCAAAATCATGGCTGATCTCGGCGGTCTTGCCCAGCATAATAGAGGCAGAACAGTATTTTTCAGCCGACAGCTGCACCGCCCGTTTAACCACGCTTTCCTTTAAACCATCGCCACTGACGATGAAGTGAAGATGGATTTTGGTGAACACCGACGGCACTTCGTCAGCCCGCTCGGCAGAAACTTCGCAGACACAGTCCGCCACCGCATGGCGACCCTTGCGCAGAATCAGCAGCACATCGTAGGCACTGCAGGCGCCAGTCCCCATCAGCAGCAGCTCCATCGGCCGAACCCCCATGTTACGCCCTCCACCATCCGGCGGCCCATCGATAACCACGGCATGACCACTGCCCGACTCGGCCACAAACATGGCGTTCTCCACCCACTTAATCCGCGCCTTCATTTACTGCTCCTTGGGTCTATATTTAGATAGGCCGTATGATAACTCATCATCAAGCCACTATTTGCCGTTAGTAATAGCAGGGGCCGTAAGACAACGAGATTAAAATGACATTAGCCAGAACAAACAAACCTATGACCAGCCCGGCAATCGAGGGCTTTCTATCCCACTGCCATCGGCGAGGCTATCCCAATAAAAGCGTCATCATTCATGGTGGCGACACGCCTGACTCACTCTATTACATCACTTCCGGCTCAGTCAGCGTGGTGTCGGAAGATGATGATGGCAATGAAATGGTGCTGGCCTACCTCAATGCCGGTGATTTTTTTGGTGAGATGGGGCTGTTTAGCGACAACCCAGAACGTAGCGCCTGGATCCGTGCCCGCGGTGACTGTGAGGTAGCCGAAATCAGCTATGAAAGGTTCCGGCAAATGGCCAAGGATCATACCGAGATCATTTTTCAGATGGCCTCGCAAATGGCGCTGCGCCTGCGTCGCACCTCGAACATGGCCAGTCGTTTGGCCTTTATGGATGTCAGTGGCCGGGTTGCCAAGACATTACTCGATCTGTGTCAGCAACCCGATGCCATGACCCACCCAGATGGCATGCAAATCAAAATCACCCGCCAGGAACTGGGCCGCATCGTTGGCTGCTCTCGCGAGATGGTTGGGCGGGTATTAAAAAGCCTAGAACAACAAAACCTGCTTTCAGCCAAGGGCAAAACCATCGTCGTCTTTGGCACCCGTTAAAACAGGCTTCACTCGCCTTACAAGCAGCAGAGGCAGGTTTACTCGAGTCCCTAGGTGACTCAACGCGGCCAAAAGAGCCATCAAGCCAAATGCCTTGATGTACTAGCTACCGGCCAGTGAAATACGCCCCTATCACTACCTGGCTTCAATTTCGGATCTAGGCAATGCCGAGGATGAAATGCTAACCAGGGGCCTTGAAATTGGGTCGCTAACCCTCAGCAAGCACTTTTCTTCACGCCAACAGCTGTCTGTGACATATATTTACACATTCTTAACCCCTGGCATGAGATAATTCGCAAACGCTTATGTTCACTTGGAGGGTATAAAAATGAGAATAACTAAGATTTTTGCTTCGTTACTCGGGCTGACAATGGCAGCGCTGCTGGCTGGTTGTAACAGTGATTCTGACGATTCCGCCTCGGTAAATGCTGATGGCGTCGGCTCGGTAGCAGTGATGCTAACCGATGCACCAATTGATGACTTTGACCAGTTTTTGCTAACAGTGACAGAGATTTCATTGCTGGGGGAGGATAGCAAGGTATCAATTTTTTCTGGCAGCGAGCGACTTGATCTGCTTAATCTAAATAGCCATGCCGATCTATTTTCCCTGGCCGACAATATCCCGGCCGGTGATTACCATAAAATTCGCATGCGTGTTGCTGATCCGTTGCTGCTGCGACTGGATGCTGACGGCAACGTGTTGGAGGGCATCGTTCCCGAGATGTCGGGCAACGGCAAGTTGGACCTGAACCCGCGAAGTGAGCTGCATGTGTTGCCGGGCGAAACCCTCGCCTTGCAAATTGATCTGGATGCAAACAAGTCGATACATCTAATTCAACAGGGCAATGGCGCCTATCGCTTCCGTCCGGTGGTGTTTGTGGATGTACTAACAGATGACAGCAGCGGCAAACTGTTGCGTGTGGCGGGTTTTGTTGGTGATATCAACGATGACGGCTTTGAGCTTTGCCGCACAGGTATGGCAGTTGAGGATAATAGCCTAGCAACGGCTACCAGAAGCCATAAAGATAGCCATCGCAATGGACATGACGGCGATGAAAATGAGCGCAAGGAAGAGGACCACGAATATGAGCATGATGACCATGAACATTGTATTCAGGTCTCTACCGATGCAAACACTGCCTATTTTAACGATGAAGGCGCTCCCCTGCGTGCAGTGACATTGACTGCCGAGGAACCAGTAACTGTGCTGGGCTATTACCGCAACTTGGGTCATCACCCTATTGGATTGAATGCAGAGGTGGTTGAACTGGCTACTAAGGGCACTTATCAACAATATCCGGGGTTGGTGGATGAACTGGACCTCGACAACAATGCCTTTACCCTGCGTGACAGTGAAGACAATCTGTTCACCTTTGAATTTGGTGAAACAAGTAAATTCTTCGCCATGACGGGAGAGCCCCTTAGCGTTGATGACCTGAATGTGGGTACTGAGGTGAAGGTGGAAGGTGTGCTGATTGCCGCCGACGACACCATCAAGGCGGCAGCCATCTTTATTGATGTTGACGTGCCTGCTGTTGCGCAGCTTTCTGGCACGGTTTTATTGCTGCATGATGATCTACTTGGCTTTGATATGACCGATGCCGCGCTGGGTGATGTCTGCGTACGGGTGAATGACAGCAGTAATTATTATCTGCTGACTCTTGTGGATGGCAGTTTCAGTAGTGAAGAAGTGGGATACGCCGATCTACATGAAACTCAACATGTGGAAGTCTACGGCGAGTTCAACTTGTCGGGTTGTTATCTGGCTGGGAATATTCTAACTGAGGTACTTAGATAGCAAAAAACAAACCCATCACAATCATTAGACCGCAACCCCCGCCGCAATGGCGGGGTTTTTATTTCAGCTAACGCGCCTCTAAAGAAATTACTACAAATGACTGCTGCGGCTTGACGATCACCGGTCAATACTTTAAGTCTGAATGTCGCCTTTTGCTATAAGGGATCATTTCCGGAAATTCACTCAGACACTATCCGTCATACCTGGATACGACAGTCAATCAGATTAAAACTGAAAGCCCAGCTGTGCGGCAAGATCAAGCTCATCATCATTAGCGCCTGCGGCAAGATCAAGCTGAACGCCATAAACCTTAATGCCAAACCCAACCGTTGCCACACTGGTATTGGTGTCACTCATGTTTGAGCGATAACCTATACGGACAGTACTCAGATCAAACACATTCAACTCGGCGCCAATACCCAGGTATTGCGTTTGCGAATCGAAACCAAACGATTCACTCTTATTCAAATCCATATCCACCGCAACCGCGACCGATTGCATGGCATGGGAAACGCCAATTCGCGCTTGCGGTTTAATCCTGATTTCATTACCCAGGCTGGTCTCATATTTCTGACCAATCAGATTTTTGATTGCAATGCCAGTACTCCAGCCATTGCCATAAGACTTGGCCACACCAACATCGACATCAAATGCCGAATTATTTTTACGGCCCAAATTGGTTTCAAAATCAGCCGTGTTGATATCTTCAGCATAATCAAAACTGGTTGCCAGGATATATTTTGGCGTAACCCCAACGGCAACCTTATGCCCGGCAACCGTGTAATTTCGCGCAATGGACAAGGCAAACTCAGTAGTGCTCAAACCCCGGCCACGAAATCGCGAATCAAACTGAGTTGAATCAAATGTTTCCAGAATCGATAACGTGTCATCACTCGCTTCTGTAACAATTCTATCCAACTCGCTTAAATCACTATCAGCAATATCCGCCACGGCGCCGCCCATCATTTTGCTGCTTAGGCTAAACGTCATATTCAGTTTGTCATGAGGAATGCCCACCACAACCGCCGCCATAGACTCTCGCTGAACCGGCTTATTGGCCAAATTTGGAAAACGACCACTTATCCCCGATGCCGCTGAGGCGATCGCCTGCCGGGACTTGACTGGGTCGTTATCAATATAGACTCCCGCCTTAAAGTTGTTCAATTCAGTATCATAGGCCGTCTGGATACCAATATCTTGGTAATTGGTTAGAGAATCGAGCATGTTTTGCCGATCGAAATAACGGAAACCAAGCACCGGGGCATGCAACGCAACAGACTCTTGGCGTTCATTAATGGCCAACAGTGCCGGATTTAAAAAACCGGCATTGGCATTCGAGGCCGATGAGACCCCCGTTCCGCCGAGGGCAAATGAAATAGGCTCAATCGGGGCAAATGGCAAGGCCGACACCGGCGCTGAGAACAACGCCAATACAGACAGAGCAGTGCCTAGTTGCAACGTTTTTCTGGCCATGCCGCCACTTTCCTTCTCTTTATTTTCACTACAGATCAACATCGGTCTTAAACCACTCATATACATTCAGGGAATTTTAACCCAAATCCCGATGCCAATCCCGCCAAAACTAATAAGCCCCGCCATGGTGACGAGGCTTATTAAAGAATAACGACCGGATTTAATCGACTAGAATTTGAATCCTAACTGAAATGAAAACGCCGTCTCATCGCCATTGCCTGCAAGCGCCATATCGATGCGCACACCAAAGGGGGAAAGGCCAAATCCAATCGTTGGCATATCGGCATCTGAATCACTCAGGTTGTGGCGATAACCGGCACGCAGCTGACCCCAGTCCAACAGCTCCAGCTCAGCCCCTAGGCCAAGGTATTGAGTCTTGGGCTCAAAACCGACGGCGTCATTTTCTGTTACATCCAAATCAGCCGCCACGGTAAGCCCCTCATTATGATGCGAAACACCCAGCCGCACCTGAGGATCAATCTTGATAACAGCTGACGCTGGTGTCAGCCCTGAAACCGATGAATAAGGCCGGGTATCATATTCCTTAGGCAGCAAATTCTTGATTGCCAGGCCGGTCTGCCAACCATTAGCAAATGCCTTCGTCACACCGACATCAATATTGAAATCGGTATATTCCTTGACCCCCGGCTCAGAATCAAAACTGGCTGTATTTATTCCTTGAACATAATGAAAGGTCTGCACCTTTACCAATTTAGGCGTAATCCCCACCGCAACATCTTGACCAACGACGGTAAACTCACGCGATAAGACCAGGCCAATCTCGGAAACAACCGCGCCACGGGCACTCAAATTAGAGGTCAAATTGTCTACTGCGTTGACGCTGTCTTCCAGCAAAAACTGACCGGCGATAGCCGGATTGTTTTCAAGCGCATCAAGCTGATCCTGATCGACAGCATTTGCAGTTGTCGTCGCTGCATCGATAATCCCCTGAAGCAGCATCTGATCATTAAATTCAAACATACCACCCGCTACGACATGGGTATCCATCTTCAACGATGCAGCGAGTCTTTTATTGGGAATCCTTATTGCCATACCGCCGAGAAACTCACCCTGCAACGGCCTGCCGGTAATTATTTGCAGCTGATCCAACACCCGCTGCGAGGCATCGGCAATACTCTGAGCCGCCGCTTTTGCTTCCACGACATCATCAGTGGCATCAGTAATTCTGACACCACTCGCACCAAGTTCACCATAGGCAACAATAGCATCGGTCAAACCCGCCTCAAGATCGGCAGCCTGATAACTATCAACCTTGTCGAGCAAACTATCTGGATCACTAAAGCGCCGCCCCAAGATAGGCAAAACAAGACTAAACCCCTCGAACTCACGATATGAAGCGAGCAAGGCCGGATTAACGAAGGCAGCCTCAGCTTCACCACCTGAGGCAACGCCGACACCGCCCATGGACAAGGCCCGAGGCGTCAGCGACTGGTATGGCAAGGCCAGCGCTTGCGCCGGAAACAACAATGCCAAAGCGGGCAGCACACTCATCACCAGCGATGCTTTCCTAATCATCCACAACACCTTCTTCTCTTATTACGAACTAATTGAGCCAAAACTGAATCAACAATCACATGAGTTTACCCAAAACTCCGCAGACTATCCCGCCAAAATAAAAAGGCCCCACCAATTATGGCGAGGCCTCTTATATCTCTTTAACCTATTATAGGTTTAAAAACGGAAACCCAACTGGAATGATGCTGCCACCTCGTCACCGTTGCCTGCAAGCGCCAAATCCATATGTACGCCAAAGGGTGAAAAGCCAAAACCGATTGTCGGGATACTAGTATCAGAATCACTCAGGTTGTGGCGGTAACCGG
>CAMYNQ010000109.1 GCA_947259785.1 uncultured Chromatiaceae bacterium
CACCTAAAAAGGCATCATTCCGGGCGGCATCCGCCCTTTCATGCTGCGCATCATCTTGGCCATGCCACCTTTTTTCATCTTTTTCATCATCTTCTGCATCTGGGTAAACTGCTTCAGCAGACGATTCACGTCCTGCACTTCAACCCCAGAACCAGAAGCAATGCGGCGCTTGCGCGAGCCCTTGATAATCTCAGGACGCTGCCGTTCTTTCATGGTCATGGAGCTGATAATTGCCTCCATGCGCCTAAACTCCTTATCATTTACCTGATCCTTTGCCTGTTTAGGGATCTCACCCATACCTGGCAATTTGTCCATTAGCGAGGCAACCCCACCCATATTTGACATCTGCTGCAGCTGGGAGCGGAAATCTTCCAAGTCAAAACCCTTGCCCTTTTGAAACTTTTTAGCGAGTTTGGCCGCTTCATCCTGATCAATAGTTTGCTGCGCCTGTTCAACCAGACTCAGAACATCCCCCATACCAAGAATACGGGAAGCCAAACGATCAGGGTGGAAGGCCTCCAGCGCCTCGGTCTTCTCACCAATACCAAGGAACTTGATTGGCTTGCCGGTAATCTGACGAATCGACAGCGCCGCACCGCCACGGGCGTCACCATCAGTCTTGGTCAGTACCACACCGGTTAACGGCAGGGCATCATTAAAGGCCTTAGCAGTATTGGCAGCATCCTGACCGGTCATACTATCGACCACAAACAGGGTTTCGATCGGCTTGATCGCCGCATGCAGGCGCTTGATCTCGGCCATCATCTCTTCGTCGATATGCAGACGACCAGCAGTATCAACAACGACGACATCAATAAATTGCTTACGGGCATGATCCAGGGCTGCATTGGCGATGGCGACCGGGTCCTGATCGATGCTACTCGGGAAGAAATTAACATCGACCTCTTTGGCTAGAGTCTCAAGCTGATCAATCGCCGCCGGGCGATAAATATCACAACTGACCACCAACACAGACTTCTTCTTGCGCTCTTTGAGCCAACGCGACAGCTTGGCCACCGTGGTGGTTTTCCCCGACCCCTGCAGGCCGGCCATCATCACCACTGCAGGGGGGGCGGCGTTCAGCGCCAGCTCTTCATTGGCCTCCCCCATCAGCTCAACCAGCTGATCGTTGACCACCTTAATAAAGGCCTGGCCTGGGGTCAGGCTCTTCATCACTTCCTGACCGACGGCCTTCTCCTTGACCTGATCGACAAACTGGCGCACCACCGGCAGCGAGACATCAGCCTCAAGCAGAGCCATGCGCACTTCGCGCAGCGCGTCCTTAATATTGTCCTCGGTCAAACGCCCCAGGCCGCGTAAATCACGGACCGTACGCGCTAAGCGATCTGTCAAATTCTCAAACATTTTGAATGCCCAATATATGGTTACAACAATGAAAGGTTAGCCAAAAGAAGGCTATTATAACGAAAAGGTCTGATTATTATGTAGCTGTTTGATTTCCCGATCTGGCAGCAGCTGTTTGATCTCATCAATGATGACGTTGTTTTCTTCTGGTTTGTGGTGGGTCAGGTAAATTTCAGGATCAAGTTTGAGCTTGGCCAGATCCGCCGCCATGGTATTGGAGCAATAATGACGGGCGGTATTGCTCAGCTCTTCATAGGCATTACTAAAAGCCACCTCCAGCAACAACAAATCCAGGCGCGCATGGCTGTTCAACTCGTCCCAGAAGGTATCGTTAGTGGTTGTGTCGCCGGTAAAGGCAAAGGATGCCCCATCGGCAGACTCCACCCGGTAACCGACGGTAGGCACAATGTGGTTCATCGAAATAGATTTTATCTTGCGACCATCAACGACACAGACATCGCCGGCATTATGTTCCTGATAGGTCATCACTGGTTTATTAACCACTGGCAGCTGGGCAAAATCTGGCCAGATCGCCCAATTAAAAATATGCTTACGTAATGCCTGAATAGTCGCTGGCAAGGCGTGAATAACGATGGGCTGATCAATGCGCTCGAAAATACTATCAACTAGCAACGGTAAAAAAGCCACATGATCCAAATGGGAATGAGTCAAGAATACGTGACGAATCTTGGCCATTTCATCCAGAGTCAGATCTCCGACACCACTGCCACAATCGATGAGAACATCCTCATCGACAAGCATTGAGGTGGTCCTCAATCCCTGGCCAATTCCTCCATCACAGCCTAATATCCTTAGCTTCATCTTCTATATTTCAGCACTTTGGCAAAATACTTTAGTTAATAGTAACTTGTGCAGATTTACCCGGCCCAGGAAGAGCAACCGCCCACCTGACCTCTTCAACCAACCCTACATATATGCCATCATTGCGGTTTCGTCAGTTAAACCAATTATTATGCACACGATAGTTATCGGCACTTTAGCCATTTTATTATATTTGATCGCCGCCATCCTGCTTGGCGCTCGACTGCGCAACCGGATTACCAGCCCAAGCAGCAAATGGAAGGGATTAATCACCGCAACCATTGCAACGCTCTTGCATGCCTGGGTTTTGATGGATCACATATTCACCGACGCAGGCATCAACTTGGGGGTGTTTAACGCTGTTTCCCTGGTTACCTGGTTAATCTCAGCGATTTTGATTGGCAGCGCGGTTAAACGTCCAACCGAAAATCTCGGCATCATCGCCTTTCCAGCCACAGGCCTAGCCGTCGCTCTGGAAAACACCTTCACAGCCAGTCGTATCACCGAAACAATAAATACACCGATCGAGATCCACATCCTAATTTCAATCGCTGCCACCAGTCTGCTTAGCATTGCGGCGGCACAGGCTGTATTGCTCACCATCCAGGATCGCCAACTGCGCAACAAGCGCCCCGGAGGCTTTATCCGAGCCCTCCCCCCACTACAGGCCATGGAGCGCTTTCTATTCCAGGTGATAGGTCTCGGCTTTGCCTTGCAGACACTGTCATTACTGAGTGGCTTCATTTTCCTCGACAATATGTTTGCCCAACACCTGGCTCATAAGACTATCCTTTCAATTATTGCCTGGTCTGTATTCGCGACCCTGTTGTGGGGTCGTCAAAAATTCGGCTGGCGCGGCAAGACTGCCATTCGCTGGACCCTGAGCGGCTTTGGCTTCCTAATCCTGGCTTACATTGGCAGCAAGATCGTGCTGGAAGTCATTTTGAACTAACAAACACTACGCTTAAACAACCCCTCAGACACAAAATAACGGACAGCATGGAAGATATTTCTCTAAACCTACTCGGCGGCGGCCTGTTTTTCCTGATTATTTTGTCAGCCTGTTTTTCAGCCTCAGAAACGGCCATGATGAGTCTGAACCGCTATAAACTGCGCCACCAGGTGCAGGCTGGCCATCCCGGCGCGATTCGCGCCCAACGCCTGCTTGATCAAACAGATCGTCTGATTGGTTTAATCCTGCTGGGCAACAATTTTGTTAATATCCTGGCTTCATCCATCGCCACACTGATTGCCTTGCGCCTTCTCGGGGAGGCAGGCATTGCCATCGCTACCGGCATCCTTACCTTTGTCATACTGATCTTTGCCGAAGTGGCGCCCAAGACCCTGGCCGTCCTGCATCCAGAGCGGGTGGCCTTTCCTGCGGCCTATGTGCTCGAACCACTACTTAAAATCACCTACCCACTGGTCTGGCTGGTTAATATCATGGCCAACACCCTGTTACGCGCCCTTGGTGTACCCGACAAAACGGGAGCTATGCAACATCTCAGCACCGAAGAACTGCGCACCGTTGTTAATGAGGCCGGCGCCTTAATCCCGCGTCGACACCAAGAGATGCTGATCAGTATTCTCGACCTGGAAAAAGTGTCCGTTGAAGACGTGATGGTGCCGCGCAATGAAATTGTCGGCCTGGATATCAATGATGACGACCAGGCAATACTCAAGCAACTAATTCACTCTCAGCACACCCGCCTACCAGTATTTCGCGACAACATAGAAAACGTAATCGGCTTTGTCCATGCCCGTAACGCCCTACACATATTAGCCGAAGCTGACTTCAACAAAGAAAAGCTATCAGGTATTTGTCGCGAACCTTATTTCATCCCTGAAGGCACACCGCTCAACACCCAAATCCTTGGTTTTCAGCGTGAAAAAAGACGCATCGCCTTTGTGGTAGATGAATATGGTGACATTCAAGGGTTGGTATCACTGGAAAGCATTCTGGAAGAAATTGTTGGCGAATACACTACCGATATAGCGGCATCCAGTAAAGACATCCACCCACAAGAAGACGGTAGCTTTCTTGTTGATGGCACTGCTTATGTCCGCGAACTCAACAGATCAATGGACTGGGAACTACCCACCGATGGGCCAAAAACCCTGAACGGTCTGATCATCGAATATCTTGAGTCAATTCCTGAGCCAGGCACCAGCGTACTTATTTCTGGCTACCCTATCGACATCGTCCAGACCGGCAATAACACGGTGAAAACGATCAGAATATATCCAGACTCAAGAAGAGCACCTACTGAAGAAGAGCCAACAGCTTAATCTTCAGCCACCATAAATCGATTACGACCACTCTCTTTGGCGATATAAAGGGCGCCATCGGCTTTAGCAACAAGATCTTCAGGCTTGCCATCAGCACCGGGCGACATACTTGCCACACCCAGACTGATCGTTACATGATCCGCCGTAGATGAGTGAGCATGCGCCAGCCCTAATGAAGAAACACCTTCACAAAGGGCCTCAGCAATGCTTTTTGCACCTTCCAAATCTGTGCCTGGCATGACCACCGCAAATTCCTCACCACCATAGCGCGCGACCAAATCACTTGGGCGATTAACTGTACTGGCCAGCTTCTGTGCCACCTGCCGGAGACAATCATCACCGCCCTGATGGCCATAGTTATCGTTGTAATTTTTGAAATGGTCAATATCAATCATGACCAGAGAAATCTGACTATTGTCACGCGCAGCACGGCCCCACTCTTTCTGGGTAAACTCATCAAAGATACGACGATTGGCGATGCCGGTCAGGCCATCCTGAGATGACAAACGCTCCAATTCTATATTTTTCGCCTCAAGCTCAATCTGCATTTCACTCAAGGCGCGATAAGCTTCATCACGCTGCTTTTGCGCCATAAAACTACGTGAATGAGCATGGATGCGGGCAATCACCTCGATCTTATCTGGAAACTTGACCAGATAATCACTGGCGCCCAATTCAAATGCCTCACTTTTGATCTTAGGATCTTCCTTAGTCGACAAAACGATAACAGGAATGGACTCGATTTCAGGGTTGGAGCGATAGAATTTGAGCAACATCAAACCATCAATATCCGGCATTACCAAGTCCTGTAAAATCACCGTGGGCTGAAACACAATCGCCTCATTCATAGCATTGGCAGGGTCACTGCAGTAATGATAGTCAATGTCCGGCTCGTCGGCCAACATACGCTTCAATGCTTCAGCAACAATATTCTGATCATCAACCAGCATTACACGAGTACGCGCAGCATCTTCAGATACCACATCAGCGATTGATGGCTGTTTATCTTCCCCACTAACGCTCATTACGTCTGCTGCCTATTTTCCTATTTTCAAAAAACTCTATTAACTCAGAAGCTATATCGTCTATTGGCAAAATTTGTTGAGCCGCACCGACTTGAACTGCGGCCTTAGGCATACCATAAACGGCACAGGTCGCTTCATTCTGGGCAATGGTATACACACCTTTATTTTTAAGCGTCAACAGCCCTTCGGCACCATCTCTGCCCATACCCGTCAACAAGACCGCAACCACATCACCGAGCCAGTGTTTCGCCACACTGGCAAAAAACACATCAACGGATGGCCTATATGCCATATCCATTGGATCAGGCGTATATTCCAGCGAATTGCGCGAATTCAAAATCAAATGATCATTGGTACCCGCTATCAACACTCTCCCGGGCGTCAACCTATCACCTTTTTTTGCCAAGCGCACCTCAAGGGCACACTGCTTATCCAGCCACTCCGCCAGTTCAGCTGTAAATTTCTGATCGACATGCTGAACGATCACCACAGGGGCAGGAAAATCTGCAGGCAACGACTTCAGCACCACCGACAGGGCCTTGGGACCACCAGATGAAGAACCTATAGCGACTAGACTGCCACCTTTTGGCGTGGCTACCGAACCAGTCGTCGCAAACCTGGATGGTTCAACATTCGAAGATTGATTAATCAGCTTTGCAATCGTGGCAACCTTCTGCAAAAACTCATCCTTACCCTCGGCATCCCCCGTCATTCCCAGCACTGGCGTATTCACTGCATCAAGCGCACCATAGCCCATGGCCTGAAACACCTTGGATGCGTTACCTGAAACAGTGGACGTCACAACCAAAATCGAACAAGGACTGGACTCCATAATTTTACGGGTAGCATCAACGCCGTCCATCACCGGCATAATAAGATCCATCAGAATCAAATCAGGCACATCTGAACCACAGCGCCAAACCGCCTCAGCACCATCATGGGCCACCCAGACGACCTCATAACCAGGTACCGAGGTAACCACTCGACGCAAACTTTCCACCGCCATCAACGAGTCATTGACTATCGCAATCCTCACTACGTGGCCTCGCCTATCAGATCGACAACCGCATTTAATAAACTTTCATCATGAAAACTACCCTTAGTGAGGTAATAATCGGCACCCGCCTCGAGGCCGCGCATTTTGTCTTCTTCACGATCTTTGTATGAAACCATTAACACCGGGAGCGATCGCAAGCTGGCATCCTGACGCAGCGTTTTCACCAACTCCACCCCGTTCATTCGAGGCATATCAACATCTGTCACCAACATATCAAAATGTTGGCTACGCAACATATTCAAACCATCCATCCCATCAACTGCTGTTTGCACCTTGTAACCTACAGACTCAAGCAACTTGCGCTCAACCTCACGCACAGTAATCGAATCATCAACCACTAAAACACGTTTAAAAGAATCAGCCTCTTCAGTGTCTACTATTGACCCCACCTTGCCCAAACGAGCGACCTTCAATACTTTTTCAATTGAACGAATCAAGTCATCGATATCAACAATCAATAATGGCGAGCCATCTTCCATTAATGCAGCTGAACTAATATCCTGCACCTTGCCCAGCGCCTCGGGCAAAACCTGAACCACCAGTTCACGCTCACCGAGAAACTTATCAACCACCATGCCGTAATAATTATTACGATCATTCAAAACAACCACTGACATATGTTCGCGAGTCTCTGCACAAGGCTCTTTTTCCAGGATTTGAACGGCACTGACCAAACCAACATTCTTACCATCCAGCACCACAAACTGATTACCTTCCGCCTCACCCAGCTCCGACCTGTTAACACTGGCGATACGATCAATTCGCGCCAACGGGAATGCATACGGTTCACCGGAAATTTCAACCAACAATGCAGGGATCACTGACAGAGTCAAAGGTAACTGCATATGGAAGCGAGTTCCCTCGCCAAAGGTAGAAGTAACCCGGACATTGCCACGCATTTCCTGCACAGCATCATGCACCACATCCAGGCCTACACCACGTCCGGAAATTTCACTGACAGCTTCCTTGGTACTAAAACTAGGCAAAAAAAGAAACTCCAACAATTCAATTTCAGTCAGGGTCGTCGCCATAGCCTGGTCTACCAAGCCCTTATCAATCACTTTCTGACGCAAGCGTTCAAGATCAACACCGCGGCCATCATCCTCGACCACGACCGATAACATGCCGGCACTGTGATGAGCACTTAAACGAATAGTCCCCTTGGCCGGCTTATCCGTTGCGGCACGTTCTTCAGCGGTCTCTAGACCATGATCAATGGCATTTCGAACAATATGATTCAGGGGTGCCTCAATCTTGTCGAGAATGTCACGATCGACCAGAGTTGACTCACCCTCAATCAGCAGTTGCACATCCTTGCTCAGTGAACGAGAAATATCACGCACCATACGCGGAAAACCATGCACCCCATCACCAAACGGACGCATACGACTGCCGACAACCTCTTTGTGCAGACGTGAAGAAAGATTGGTTGAACGACGATCATACGACTCAAGCTCTACTAACCTGTCAGACAATACTTCACGACAATTAGAGGCCTGACGCTGGGCATTACGAACAAGATTCCTGACACCTTCATCAAGCGTTTGGCGTTCCAGCTGTTCGCGCAAAGAATCAATGACACAAACCAGATCCGTTTGCTGACGTTTCAGACGTTGTAGAGAGACCGAATATGGGTTCAACCAACGCGATTCAACCAGTGACTCACCTGCCAATCCCATTAAGCGATTTACAAGCTCAGCACTGACTCTGAGAACACGATCTTTTTGTGGCGTTACGGCCTTTTTCAACACCTGTTTTACTGACGTCGCTGGATCAGCCTTATCCGCGCCATCAGCCGATACAGCAGAGACTTCTTCCTGAGCGACTTCGACCGCCGGCTCAACTACAGGTAAATCTTTAGCCTCTGATTTTTCACCCTTGAGGATAGCATCGATATTTTTCAGCAACCCCAAATAGTCCTGTTTATGAAGCGCATACCATTCGCGATGTTCGCCTTCATACATGGCCAATTCGGTAATCGTGTCCGCCCCCTTAAGTAAGACATCGATCTGATCTGCATCAAGCACAATGTCACCATTTTGGGCGGCAACGAAATCATCCTCCATGACATGAGCCAGCTTGACGATAAGATCAATCCCAACAAGCCGCGCCGCCCCTTTTACCGAGTGGGCAGCCCGCATCAATGGTTCCAGTCGTTCAAGCGAGGTCGGGGCCTGCTCCAGATCCAACAATCCTTGATTCAAAACAGCACCCTGCTGTTCACATTCAATCCGGAACAAATCCAACATTGATGGATCCTGAATATCCAGGCAAATATCAGGCTCAACAAAGGCATCAACAGCGGCAACAGGTGAAATCATTGACCCGACTGTAGAGTCTGAAGGTGAAGCTGCTTGTTTGTTCTTAATTGCCATCAACTCTTGAACCAGCTGAACGAGGTCCTGCTTGCGACTGGCAAACCAGTCAGCCAGACTACCCTCACACGCTGCAACTTCACTAATAACATCAAGCCCTTTCAGCATGACATCAACATCATCTGCAGACAGCACCAACTCATCATTTTGGGCGGCGACGAAAGCATCTTCCATGGCATGCGCGACCTGCACTACCGGCTCAATATCAACCATGCGGGCTGCGCCCTTGATTGAATGAGAAGCGCGCATCAATTGCTCAAGCCAATCGGCTGAGGTTGGATCTTGTTCAAGTTGCAATAGGCCATCAGCCAAGACCTTGCCATGTAGTTCACACTCAATTCGGAATAGTTCAAGCATGGATGCATCTTGTGAATCACTCAAACTCATATCAACTTCGGGGGACGCTTCCGCAGCAGGCGGCTGATCGGGCTCAACAGCCTGTATCATTTCAGGAGCAGCGCTACACGCTGATTTAATAGCCTCAAGCGCAGCCATCAACTCATCAAAGGCCTGCTGGTTAGTGTCCAGCCACAAATTCAGATCCTCATCACCCCCGGCAATCTCTTTTGTGGTGTCCATACCTTTCAATAAGACATCGATAGCCGCAGAATCAAGCAACAGCTCGCCAGCCTGTGCCGATACCAGACAATCCTCCATAACATGAGAAATCTTTTGCACTGAGTCGATCCCCAGCAGGCGTGCTGCACCCTTGATTGAATGCGAAGCACGCATAGCAGCCTCAAGGTGCTCAGCTGCAGTTGGGTTTTGATCTAAGGCCAGCAGACTATCATTGAGCAGCTCGGACTGCTGCCCAACTTCCATCTTAAACAAATCGAGCATGGACGTATCAACCATGCGCTAAAGCCCCAATCATAATATTCCCCGTTCTAATGCAGGAAACAACAATTCATGATCAATCACCC